>NZ_QTNF01000017.1:122244-122920 GCF_003603455.1 Bacteroides sp. AM37-9
CTTGGGGGATTGCGTTAAAATTCTTATTTTTGCATCATGAAAACATCCTCTTCCCAAACGATTGATCCTGTTGCTTCTTTAAGCTTGTTCTTGCCTTCAGGAATCCTTGATTACTTTACCCTAGTCAATCATGTTTCTCAGGATACTTGCTTTATTCTTTATTTAGAGGAGAAAGCCACTATTCCTTCTGAGTACTCAGATCTACATCTTCACTCAAAAGGTTTCCTCCCTGAGATTGAAGTTCAGGACTTCCCTATCCGTGGTAAAGCCGTTTATTTACGTATCAAGCGTCGTCGCTGGGAAGATCCCTCCACTGGGCAGACATATAGTCGTGACTGGAGTTTGGTAGCCACCGGTACTCGCATAACCGCTGAGTTCGGTGCTTTTTTAAAAGAATTACTTAGATAATCACGCCGTTAGCTGCCAAAGTGTAGCAGAGCATTACTGTATGGATGGCAAACAGCTTCAAAGCCAATATAAAGATCACCTGAGTGACTTCCAGAATTGGGATCAGAGAGCACATGCCCAAGAGTATATCCTTTATCCAAAGAATATGGGTTATCGCCTATGTATTGACGAAACGGCTTTGAGCAAGGGAGATCTTTATACCATCTTAATAAATAGAGATAAGCGAGGTAGGAAAGGTTCTATTATAGCTGTAATTCAGGGCACTAAA
>NZ_QTNF01000018.1:0-42948 GCF_003603455.1 Bacteroides sp. AM37-9
TGTTGCTCAGGTACTTAAAAAAAATATTTTATAATAGTGTTGCGGAATTAAGGATTTAATATCTCCAGGTCGGCTTACTTGTCCGAATTGAACGGGAGAACTTGCTACATCTTCATAAGAGCTAAAGAAACCGTCGGAAATATAGCCGATAAACTGCCCGATGGGATTTCCCGTTTGTGACATATAGGTATAGGGCTTTACAGATTCACTTTTCTCTACAATTTCATTGTGTGCATATCCATAAATCCCTTTTATGGAATATCCGAAATCTCCTTTTTGATCTTGATAGCCTATTTCCAAATCATATCCCTGATTTGTTACGACACCATAGTTGATGGGTGCTAATCCGTTTGAACCGGCTGCTTGAGAATATCTTTCCGGTTCACATAGGATATTACTACGACGTTCTTTAAAAAAGTCGATACTGGCAGATATTTTATCTTTCAACCATTTGGTCTCAAGTCCTAAGTTATATTTCCGTGCAACTTCCCATGTGATATTTTCATTGGCACTTTTTCCTTGAATCAGACCTTTAATCGCAGGATTATGTGTCTCTCCAAAAGTGTAGCCTAGTCCTTCATCGTATCCTGAACGATAATAGTAAGAGAAACCTCCCAGCTTGTCATTACCAACTTCACCATAAGAGAAGCGTAGTTTAGTAAAACTTAAGATAGGGTTTTCTTTAAAGAAAGGTTCGTTAGTCAGTACCCATCCCACTGATGCTGCAGGAAAGAGCTGATAACGGTGTCCTTCCGCGAAACGGTTTGAGCCGTTATAGCCTGCGTTAACTTCGAATAGATAGCGATTCTCATAATCATAGTTAACACGTCCTACTAAAGCCTGATAGATATGAGGTACATAAGAATAGCGTCCACCGGGAGTGGAAGTATAACTCATATTATAAAGTACCAATCCAGATATATTATGTCCGGAGAAGGATTGCTTATAACGAACTGCCGCTTCAGCATACTTCCGATGTGTAGCTGCCGTTTTATTGGTGGCTTTTGTTGGCAACACCATTTCAAGTCCTTGTTTATAAGTCCCGTTTACAGGATTATATTGATAGATATTGGGACGCTGTTGTATGCTTCGGTTATTGCTCCAGCCTGCATCGTAAGAGAATTTTCCGTCTATACTTAATCCTTTTAACAGTTTTCTTAGGTTATACTTGAATGCAAAATCTGTCTCAAGTTTATTATTGAAATCAAGAAAAAAACCTGAATAGCATAATGTCACGAGTGGATTCTGTCTCCATATACCATCGGCGGCGGCATAAGTTCCATTCGCGTTTAAGATTGGGAATGCTTGAGGAGAATTGCGATAGAACATGCCGAACAGGCGCAGTGCTTCCTGTCCGTCAGCATCATAGCCATAGGGGCGGTTCTGACTTCCGAAACGATAAGCAAGATTCACGGATACCTTGAAATCTTCAGTTAGATTGATATCGATATTCGAACGAGTGGTGAGCCTACTGTACTTATATTCCGAATTATAACCTTCTTTGTATAAGCCTTTTGCTACATCGGGTGAGGCTGCTAAAAGAGCTTGTATTGTCTCATGTTCTTTAATTTTGTCTACGTCTGTCTCAAACATACCGGTTTGAGTGAAGTATCCCACAGAGACGAAGTAACGTACTGTTTTATTTCCGCCGGATAGGTTTACATTGTATTTCTGTTGGAGACCATTTTTCGTAAACATATCTACAAAGTCATTGTCCGGGTGTGTAAACGGACTTTTCTGGGTACGATATAGATAGTTGTCATATTCTGACAGGAAAAGGCCGCGAGTATTACCGGTATCGGAAGGGTCAAAGCCATCATTGATAGCACCTTCACGCATGAATCTTGAAACGGATTCTGCACTTAGGGTTTGAGATATACGATTGAAGGAAGTAACACCAAATTCAGATGAGAAAGAAATTTGAGTTTCTCCTTCACGACCTCTCCGGGTAGTTACCAATATCACACCATTGGCTCCTCGTACACCGTATACGGCTGTTGCAGAAGCATCCTTTAACACGGAGATAGTTTCAATATCATCAGGGTCGATTTGCGCCATAGGTCGTTCTACCCCGTCAATCAGTACTAAGGGGCTAGAGTCGTTCAATGAAGCACGACCACGAACAAACATCGTAGCCTGATCACCGCCGGGACGTCCGCTCTCTTGTCGGGTTACTAGTCCCGGGATGCGGCCACCTAAAGCGTTTGTGACACTTGATACAGGCATGCTTTTCAAGTCTTCAGTTCCGACATTAGAAATTGAACCGGTCAGAGATACTTTTTTCTGTGTTCCATATCCCACCACAACAACTTCATCTAATTGTGCAATGTCTTCTTCCAAGGTGACATTGATAAAAGGATGATTCTTTTTTATGGCAATAGATTGTTCTATAAAGCCGATCATTGAGATAAGAAGTGTTTGCTCTGCTTCGTTGGACAATGTAAGAGTAAATTTGCCATCCAAACCAGTCACTATTCCATTATTAGTCCCTTTCTGAAGGACAGTAGCGCCAATCATCTCCATTCCTTGGGCATCTTTAACAATTCCGCTAACTTTGGTTTGTGCACAGACATGCCAGATGGAGCTGGTTAAGCATATGAATAATATTATTATCTTTTTCATGTTTTCTATCTATTAAATAGTTTTGATGCCCGTTACCAACCTGGATTCTGTTGGATGGAAGGGCTTTCCTTGATTACTTTCAGAGGAATAGGATGATAATACATGTAATCTTTAAAATTGCGTACTTCATCTACTGTAATGCGTGTATAATGAAGCCCGGAAGCATTTTCTTCTACTTTCATTCCGATAATAGGTTCTCTAAGTTGATTGCCATCCATCCAACGTCGCAAATCGAAGTAACGATGTTCTTCAAAACAGAGTTCGATACGGCGTTCTTGCTTCACTTTTTCCATAAAGTTGTTATCTGTCACCCCATTAAGAAATTTATCATTTGTTTCGAATCCGGCTCTGGTACGTATTTTTTGTACGGCTTCTATTGCTGTCAAACCATAGCCTTCTGGATCCACACTCATGCCATAAGCGTGATGCATGGCTTCTGCGTAGGAAAGTAGGATGTCAGATAAGCGAATCATCGGGAATAAGTGGAAAACGGTACCCACATTGGCCTGTCCGAAGTTCAGTGTTTTGTCCAGGAATTTAGCTAAATAATATCCCGTATTGGTTGAACGGTTCTTCACTTGGTTGAGTCCGTCTATGGTTGTGTTATCACTAATTCGCGTATAAATGGTATTCTTTCCATAAACCGAACCGTCATATCCGATAATTGCTGCCAAACGCGGGTCTCTGTTAGTATACATGCTTGCACCGTCAGAAGAATGGGTATAATCGCTTCCATCTTTCATGGTAAATGCATCGATCAATTGCTGTGAAGGTACTGTACCTCCTCCCTGATCTTTTGAGATTGTAGGGGGATAATGTCTGTTTTCCAGAGCATTGTCCTTAGCAGCCGTATAGAATAGGATATATTCCGGATTAGGATTGGCATTGATAAAGATCTTGTCGTACGTTTTAGCAGCAGTAAGAGCTATCAGACTATATTTTTTACTTCCATTCGGAGATATTGTTCCGTCTGCATTTAGATTGATTACATCTGCACAAGCTTTGGCTGCAAGTTTCCAACGTTCCGTCACATTCGAGCCGTCAGTATAGCCTAGTAGTGGATCGTTATTATCTGTTCTGTTGTAGAGTGGGCTTGCGGCATAGAGTAATGTCTTGGCTTTAATAGCAAGTGCCATTCCTTTAGTCATACGGCCATAAGAACCATTCCCACCTTCCGGATCAACTTTTAATACAGCGGCAGCACTCTCACATAACTGTACGATGTGATTGACGCAGTCTTTGAAAGAGTCTCTTGCCTTTGTCTGCAGTTCAGGATCGTCGACTTCGTAAATACGATCGACAATAGGAAAGCCTCCGTAGTGTCTTAACAGGTTAAACTCAAATAAGGCTTGTAAACATTCAGTTTCCGCACAATAGGTATCTTTAAATGCCTGAATGTCTTCTTCTGTCTTATTTTGTAACACCAAGTCAGCCTCACGCAAATATTTGCGGGCAAAAATGGCCTGTTGAATTCCCTTGTATGACTTATTCCAACATTCTTCAATCGGATTTGAAGAAGTGACATACCCACGAGACAACTTATGAATATCCGAATCTATGATTGTACTTATTCCATCATTGGTGGCTGCATCTAAAAAGGCATTTCCTACGTGGTTGAAGCCTTCGGGAATATATGCATACACCTGATTAATCGGTTTCAGATAGTTCTGTTCATTCGTAAAAATATCATCAGGTTGTGCCCAGTCATAGGGCATGTCATCCAGATAATCACAACCGGAAAATGTTAGTGTTGCGCTTATTGCCAAATAAATTATCGATTTTTTCATGCTATCAGAATTTTAAGGAACAACCTATACTCATGTTTCTCGTCAAAGGAGCTGCCAGTGAAGGAGCTTCAGGATCAACCCATTTATATTTTGTCCAGGTAATCAGATTCGTTCCGCTAAGGAAAAGTCTCAATCCCTTAAGATGGATTTTCTGTATCATTTTTGTAGGAAAGTCATAGGCAACTTCCAGTGTTTTTAATCTTAAGAAATCAGCATCCTTTACATTTAATGTACTTATCTGCCTGTTATTAAGACTGGCATTGTCCAGTGTTGTTAAACGTGGGAATGTTGCATTCTGGTGTTCGGGTGTCCAGTAATCAAGTTGATGCTCAAATATGGTTCCGTTATCTGTGAAAGGATTCATCACAATGTCCGAATATTGATGAGAGACTTTTGCGGCTCCCTGAAATAATGCGGTGATCGAAAATCCTTTGTAGCCGACTCCTAAGTTAATACCATACATGATTCTGGGAATGTCTCCGTAACCGATAGGTACCATATCGTTTACATCAATCTGTCCGTCTTTGTTTATATCTTCATAACGTACATCACCTGGTTGGACATCAGAGAATGTTTGTACAGGAGAGGCTGCTATTTCTTCCCAAGAATTGAAAAAGCCTTTTGCAATGTATCCTCGATTTTCTCCTAAAGGCCGTCCCTGATTCTTCAACCATTCGTATGGCTGATCTACTTCGCCATTTGCAATCAGTTCATTCGTAGAATAAGAGAATGTACCACCTATGAAATAGCTCCAGTCTGCAATATTTGAATTCCACATGGCAGATAAGTCTACTCCATGGCTATTGATTTTGCCTATATTCTGTTTAAATTCCTTTACATTGCCGACAAGAGAACTGATTTTGTTATTTACTACATACATATCATGACGGTTGTCTTTAAAAAATTCTGCTGTAACAGATAACCGGTCTGAAAATAGTCGGGTATCTATTCCGATATTCAGAATTCTAGCTTTCTCCCAAGTCAATCCGGGATTTGGAAGTATATCCTGAATGTATCCTCCAAGCTTTGTTCCCATGTTTACCCCTGTGATATAGACTTCGTTTTGCGGCCACATACGTCCCCTGTAATAAAAGGCATCTACGCCGGATGAGTTGCCGACTTGTCCATAAGATGCTTTTAGCTTCAGGTAGGGCACTATTTTTTTTGCATCTTTCCAGAAAGATTCGTTAGAAACAGTCCATCCGGCAGATATTGTAGGGAAGAAACCGAATTTGTGTCCCGGACCAAATTTGTGAGATCCCTGATAAGCTCCGATAACATCGATGCCATATCTTTTATCATAATTATAGCCGAACCAACCATTTACGCTTTGGAATCGGGTTGGCAATACCATTTCATCATTGCTTTCATATTGTTCATAGAAAGCTAAAGCCGAAACTCCATGTTTTCCAAAGGTACGGTTATAATCTAATTGAGCCACGATACCGGTCCGGCGGAAAGAACTGGTATTATCTACCTTGTTTATCATCGAGTCATCTTCGCGGGTCCGGCGGAGAACATTCTCATTCGTCGCATCCTTTTCGTAATATGCGAAAGTTATTGTACGTCTGATAGAAGAAATTGTACGTGAATCCATGGATAGAGCAACAGAAGCTTTTAATCCCTCTGTTATGAAGGAAAGATCCTGTGAGAGTTTTGTGCGGAAAGAACCATACAATTGTTTGTCCTGGAAGTAACCGGAGCGATTTAGCATTGCCCATGGATTTTCACGGAATGCATTTCCTGCTACAATTTTCCCATCTTCTGCATTGATAACATTGCCGTATTGATCTGTATATCCTTGGTCATTGTACCATTCTGGGAAGATTCCTTGCGGTAATGTGGCTAGATTTTTATAGATATTTTCGGCTCCGCTGCCAGGGCCATTCTGACTTTGATACCAGCCATACAGATTTACATCCAGTTGGGTAGTGCGAGTTACGGCAAAATCGATATTGGAACGGATATTAAACCGTTCAGCAGAGTGATTGGTATTATAATCATGTGAATCATCTGTATTGAAGTAGCCATTGTTACGAGTATACATTGCATTCACGAAATATGTACTTTTTTCTGTTCCTCCTTGAATATTAAGATTATAGCGTTGACTCCATCGGATATCCTTCAAATATTTATTAGCCCAATCTACATTGGGATATAAAATGGAATTAGGATCATTCTTAGCATAATTCATTATATCATAGTTCGAATACAGGGGATCCATATTGTCATTATGACGGGCTATGTTGTGCTGTCTTGCATAATCGGCTGCGTTTAATGACTTTAATTCTTTAAGTGGTTGTTGAGCTATAATTTGAGCTGTCAATTCAACCTGCGGTTTTCCCTTTGCTCCCTTACGAGTTGTAACCAGAATAGCTCCACTGCCTGCACGCATTCCATATAAGGCTGTTGCTGCAGCATCTTTCAATACGGTAATTGATTCTACTTCGTGTGATGACAAAACAGCAAAATCCCGTTCCTGTCCATCAACCAGTACTAATACATCGGGCGAATTACTTCTTTGTCCTCTTATCCAGAATGAATTCTGTTCATTCACTAATCCACCACCTTGCACTTGTCGGGCAAAATAACCAGGTACCAGTCCGGCTAATACTGCCGAAAGATTTGTAACAGGTAGATTGCGTAACTGTTTACCCGAGATGGTGTAGGCTGAACCGTTATAATCTCCCGTAGGGAGTACACGATATCCTAAATCCAAGGGTACATCTTCTTTGTTTTGGACATTTTGTGCCTGGCTTATAAGAAAACCAGGGAGTAGTCCAACCAACAAAATTTTTCTTAAAAACTTCATACGTATAAATTTTGAGTTAACACCATAGTAGATTGATTGATGATGAGGCCACCTCATTTATCACCTTCAGTGTGGTGACGATCGCTGATGGGGGTATGAGAAGCCATTTTATTGTTATCATTTTGAGACATGAGAAACCAATATAGTTCCCCATGTCTCAAGTTTTTAGATTACTTCCATGATTCTACTCGTAAATCATTCACAGGATCGCGACGTAACACTAATTGTTCTTTCACTTTATAGCGTTTGCCTGCCAGTTCATAGGTGTAATTCAGGTTGATTTCCGGACAAGGTTTGTCTCCACTGTTGAAGGTGTAAGTCGGACTTTGGGCAATGTAGCTGCCATTTCCTTCAATGATTGTAACTCCTCCTTCTATACCTTCTATTTGAACATTGTAGTCTGAACCAGATTCGCCGTTGTTGTCGATTGTCAACTGGAAACGATTGATGTTGCTTTTTGCTAAGTTTGCTACTCCGGGTCTTAACAATTTATTTTTCGCGAGAGTACTTAGTTCCAATGTATTATTATTTATCAAGTCTTTTTCTTTATACACCACAGTGGTACCTTCTATTATATTCCCATTATCATCTACTTCGCTTACTTCACCTTGAAGGTAGTAAACTCCGGAAAAGGAACTGACATACTTTATTGCTACAATAGAATAATCCGCTCCCTCGCGAATAGTGTTCATGGAACTTTCTGTGACTTTGAAAGGGAGGGCATAATGTGTAGTCAGACTTAGTGGATCTCTATAAAAAGCATCTGTAAACTTGATTTCAACATCTGCTACAGGTAAATTAGATTTCCGTACTTTAAATATCTCCGGATCTTCCAATATGTAATATTCTTCGGGGAGAAGTGTAAGAGGAGTACCCTCTAATAAAGAAGCATCCAAGGTGAATTTAGCCCAATCATTCATGTCAACTTCTCGTTTACCTCCTAATGATACTCCTACATATATAGGCATATCACGGTCTGATATTACTGTACGCAATGGGTTTTGTAAAGCAAAACCAACATTTGTTGTTTCATAATCATGCGTATAATCTTCATAGCAAGACGTTAAACAAGTCGTCAAAGCGAGCAATATTATTTTTGCAATTTTCATAATCGTATTTAATATTAGTTATTATTCCACCCCATATTATTTTTGAGGTTTGGATTCTTTAATAATTCGTCGTTAGGTAACGGCAAATAGTAATAGCGAAGTGCATCCAACGGACGTTGTTCTATTTCTTTTATTTCATAAGAAAGACCGTTATCTGTTCTTGTCACTTGTATTCCTTCAATAGTGGTATCTAGGGGAAGTAAACAGCGGCGTAAATCCCAAAAACGGTGATCTTCGAAAGCAAATTCTATACGACGTTCATTTTGGATTAATTTCCGGAATGCTGCTTTTCCTTCAGAAGCTACTTCTGACAAATAGGTAGCATCTGTGATACCACCTGATTTTTCACGTATGATTTTTAAGACATCATAAGCACTATATTTACAGTCGTCACCTTTACCTTCAGGTCCCCATGCTTCATTGGCGGCTTCTGCATAATTCAGCCAAATTTCTGTTTTACGTAATAATGGGTTAAAGTGCCGAGAATTCAATGTTTGAATCGGATCCAGCATATTTTTTTGTGTAGTAGACAAGAACTTAGATAAATAATATCCCGAACGACTGGCATAAATGTGAAAACTCTCTGAATCTTTTCCACCTTCAGATACATCAATGTTTGAGTTATAAGCTCCAAATTTTTTTCCTTGATAATATAGATTCATATTGAATCGGTTATCTCTAGCTATCAAATACGGATCTTGCTCATCATATAATGAACGTGAATCTGTTATTGGATAACCATTTTTGGCAGGAAAGGCGGCAGCTAAATTATGGGAAGGAATTGTTTGTGCATTTCCCAAATAAAAAGGAGGATAGTGTCGGCTTTCCATACCATGTACAAGTCCCATGTAGGTGCGGAAAATAAAATCGGCCGGGGTATCACTGCCAGCGTCAGCCAAATCTTTAGCAGCCATCGCTGTAAAGGTATAGTTTATCCCTGCGTCTTTGAGCACTTCATTGGCAAAAAGGGCAGCACGCTCCCAACCAGCTTGATAAGTAGCTTCATTTAATACAGTAAAATTACCCATGCCATTTATTTGAATTACATCCTTGTCTTGATAAGCCGGACTTGCTGCATAGAGCAAAGTTCTTGCTTTAAGAGCATTTGCCGCTAATCCGCAAGCTCTACCAATTTTAGATTTTCCGACAACTACATCATCTCCTGTGTAAGTTACAGGCAAACGTCTTGCAGCTTCTTCACAGTCGGAAACAATCTGGCTGACGCAATCTTTATACGAGTCACGTTTAAACAGGCTCGGCTTCGCAGATTCCTTATCACCAATGAAATGGTTGGTGATCGTATATCCCAATGCTTCTCCTTCGTCTGTTCGTCCTCCATAAGTTTGTAACAATTTGAAGCTGCACCATGCTCTTAAAAAATAGGCTTCGCCAAGTAAACGAGTCTTTATTGCCTGATCAGTTTCTTTACTTACACGATTGTATATTACATCATCTGTAACTCCTTTTTCCATGAATAGATTGATGCTTTGTATCTTATCATACATATTGTCCCAATTTCCAAGTGGATTTGTTGATCGGCTGAATGCTCCCATGCTAGCCCGGTATACACTCGAACCATAATTTCGGGTTAGTGCATTGTCTGTTGCAGCATCTAAGAAATTATCATCATAATGATCCGGAACAACCATTAAATCTGCATATACTTGCGTCAAAACGGCTTGTGCCATATCGGGATTAGTCCATACGGTCTCACTGGACCATTCATTTGTCAATTTAGGGTCAAGCAGATCTTCACAAGAAACAATACTTCCCCAAACACAGGCTAACAGTATTAATTTGCTTATTTTCATATTTGCATATTTTTTAAGTTTAGAAAGAGACGGATAAACCGCCGGTTACAGTCATATAGGCCGGATAATTTGTGATTCCGGCATTTAATCTTTCCGGGTCCAGATCCTTTATTTTAGAGAAGGTAAGCAAATTTGTACCACGTACGAATAGTTTACATTTGTTTGCAAAGAATCTACCTGCCTTATTTTCAAATGTATAACTAAGTTCTATATTTTTCAAACGGAAAAATGAGCCATTCTCTGTCCAGAAACTGGAATCACGAAAGTTATTGCTTTCTGTCGTTGTTGTTAATCGGGGCATTGTACCTGAAGGATTATTAACCTCATGGTAGCGATTTAATGCTAATTCAGAGTATCCATTCAGACCATTATTCCAATAATAAGCGTTTGTACATAATTGAGTAATACCTGTATGAAGAGTTCCTAACATATAAAGTCCAAACCCTTTGTATTTGAGGTCTACATTGATTCCCCAAGTGGTTACAGGAAAACTTTGCCCTAGGCTCATACGGTCATTATCATCTACAATCCCATTGTTGTTTAAGTCAGCGTATGCAATATCGCCGTTTTGATATATACCGTATGATTGTAATGAGTGATCTTCTAATGGAATGTCTTTTCCAAATAATCCTAGTGCTTGTAAGCCAAAAATAGTACTAGTAGGCCGTCCAATGGCTTTACGATAGCTTTCCACTCCTTCTATTTCATTCCATTTATCTAATTTATTTTTTGAATAAGTCATATTGGCTCCGACTGTGTATAAAAAGTCCCGTCCGATATTCCCTTTCCAGTTGATTGCAATATCTATACCTTGATTAGTCACTTGGCCGATATTTTCATACATGGTATAATTCCCTGCTGTAGCGGCATATTGGGCGTTATTCACTCCGATGATATCTTTTCTACATTCATGGAAATAATTGAGTTCTGTGCTTAGGCGATTATTAAAGAATAATCCTTCGATACCAATATTAAACTCTTGAGAGTATTCCCATGTTAAATCAGGATTTCCCCAGCGAGCTAAACTAACTTTATGATCTGTTTGATCCTGGAAGAAATTATAGTTGCCATTATTATTCCAACCAGTTTGATACAAGAAGAATCCAGTATTACCTGTATAGCCTAATACACCGAAACTTGCTTTTAGCTTCAGAAAGTTAACAGCCTTTACTTCTTTCATGAAACTTTCGTTAGAAATTATCCATGAAGCTCCTACAGCCGGAGAAAAGAAAAAACGATCGTTTTTATCAAATTTGTTGGACCCCATACCAGCCAGAGTTAGCTCGGCTAGATAGCGTTTGTCATAACTATAGTTTAAACGCAGAGAGATGTTGGCATCTTTAAAATCTTGTGTCATTCCTGTCATCTCATTCTTTGTATACCGGAATGCGCCAATTGCTGAAAAGTCATGCACTCCTAATGTGCGTTCATATCCTATATCTGCACGCATACCAAAATAGCGGTAGGTATTATTGGAGGCTATCTTTTGCGTTTTGGGCAAATCCAGCTTTTTCATCTGTGTATATCGGGTGATAGTTTCACCGTCTAAATCACTATAAGTGTCAATGGCATAAGTTGGATAAGTATTCCTTAATTCTTGACGTAAGTAACTATAATTGTCAAAAGTTACATAAGCATTAAATGTCAATCCCTTAACGTATTTATTGAAGTCAAAATTTGCTCCAAGGTTTGTTTGGCTATTTACATACCTTTCGGAAGTGTCACCTCCATAAACCATATCTGCATATAAATTGTCTACTATCCGTGTGCTGGCTCCGAAGAATGGCGTGCCATCTTCATTGGGGGTAAACTGTCCCGATAATGTTTCATTAGGAATAATGAAAGGGTACTCATTGGGACGATTAGAAGATAATGTACTGAATATGCCTGCACCATCTTTTGCTCCCCAGTTTTTCAGTTCCACACGAGCTGCAACATCTGCTGTTACTGTAAGAAAATCGGTGATTTTAATATCCAGATTACCACGTGCATTCATACGGTGTAAAGCCGAACGTTCTCCAACTTTTTCTAATCCGGAACCACCAGTATATCCACCAACTAATGCGTATTTCACACCTTCATTACCTCCATTAAACTCAATTGTACCTTTTCGGTAGATATTTTGGTTTAATAAGAACTCATTGTAATAATCAACATTTGGATACAATACATCATTGACTCCACTACTATTTCTGTATCCTTCTAATTGCGTGTCAGTATAATAAGGATTCATCCCATCGTTTATACGAGCTTCATTAAACAATTTTGAATAGTTGTAGGAATCCAGATACTTAGGTACACGTGTAGAGGGCTGTATACCGTATTCTACCCCGACACGAACAATTCGTTTATGAGCTTCTCCTCTTTTAGTACGTACCAAGACCACTCCGTTTGTGGCAGCTGCTCCATACAGGATTTTGGCTGTAGCATCTTTTAAAACTTCGATGGATTCTATTTCTTCCGGTAAAATATCATCTATCGGGCGTTCTATTCCGTCAATAATAACCAAGGCCGTATTTGTTCCATTATTGTGTTGTCCACGTACATATAATGTTGATGTGTTATAGCCCAAGCCGCCATCACCGGAAATAGCAATTAGTCCGGCAGCCTGTCCTTGTAAGGCATTGGATAATTGTAAATCAGGGTATTTTAATACATTTTCCATAGATAACTTGGATACTGTACCTACCAGGTCCCGCTGATACGTTTTTCCACCGTCTGCACGTTCGTGTATGTCCCTTTCTGAAGCATATAGATCTTCATTTTGTAATTTGATGACAGTGGGTTGTTCTTTTGCGAGGTTTATTACAACATCTTTATAACCGAACGCTTCAATTAATAAGGTTCCATCAGCTTTTGTTTTGAGTGCAAATTTTCCATTTGCATCTGTATAGTTTATAATAGAACCTTCACCGCTCAATACTGTTACTCCGCTTAGCGGTTTACCTGTGTTGTCTGTCACCAGCCCTTTCACTTCAATAAGGGCTGTTTTTTTCTTTTTAGGTTTATCCTGTGCTTCTAGCGAAGTGGCTATGCCGGATAATATAGCAGTGACAAACAGAATAAATATGAATTTATTATATCTTTTCATTTGATTAAGCCATTTTAATTACCAATATGGGTTTTGTTGCAAATTATTCAATGCGTCTACGTCATGTTGAGGCAAAGGATACCAGTAATTCTTCTTTGTAAAAGAACGCACTTCCGGAGTTATATCGATTTGTTCATAATCATAAGTCAATGTAGACTTATCCGTGATACTTCCATGATTAGATTCTCGTGGTGTGAATAATGCTCCTTTAATAGGATAAGTATCCTTGAATGTTTCTTCCAAGATCATCCAGCGGCGGATATCCCACCAACGATGATTTTCAAACATTAATTCTACGGCACGCTCACGGCGATAAGCTGCACGGAATTTATCAGGATCGGCTACAATATCTGATGGCAGATCTGTTAAGCCAATTCGTCTGCGAAGAATATTAATAGCTTCTGCAGCTGATATAGGACATCCTTCAATAGTTGCCGTAGCACTTCCACAACCCTCAAATAGCGCTTCTGCATAATCTAAATAAATTTGCGAAGCACGGATATATATGGTGAGGAAGCGATAGTCCCACCAACAGTTCGGATTGTTCTTTTCAAGATACTGATTGCATTCCGGCCACATGAACTTTTTACACATAAATCCTGTGAACATTCGTTTGTTGCAGTCTTTTTGAGTTAACATGTGCTGATAGGCTGCTCCTCCTTTGTAGGTTGTAATGTAATAGGTACGTCCATCAGCGTAATGTCCCCAAGTTGTTCCAGGTAAAAGTATGTTGTTGTAGAAACGGGGATCACGATCCTCAAATGGTTTATGGTCATAGTCAAGTGCATAGCCGCTTCGTGGGTCATCAATCGGGTAATAAATACCGTCTGCTCCCTTCTTGTCAAACATGTTGACGATATTCAAACTTGGGCAGCACATGGAATTTCCATCTGGTCCCGAACCGAATGCAAGATCCTCATATTGCCAGAATGTGCGGATAGTGCGTTTTTGGTTTTGATTAGCAGCGTTAGGAAATTGTCGCTTGACCCAAATGTATTCCGGTTGATGCACAGGTGGATATTTAAAATAGAAAACATTCGTATATTCTTCTTTACTAGCCAAACCATAGGGATAAGGGGCAGACTTGCTTCCATCCATATAACGTATTACTTCATAAGCTGATTTTGCTGCGGATTTTGCGCGTTCCGTGTCATAGCCTTTGTTTTCTGTAGAATTTAAATCATTCTGCATCAATGGACTTGCATCAAACAACTGTGCCCATTCTTTAAGTGCCATTGCTGCAATTTTTGTGGGTCTTCCATAGTTTGGATCATCCCAACTGTCAGGTAACATGTAGATTGCTTTTTGTATATCTTCCATCATCCAGTCGTGTGATTCATGGTAGGTCATACGGGGAATATCATCATCTCCACCTTCAAAGACCTTGTCAATAATAGGCATCCCCCCATATCTTTTGATTATCTGAAAGTAGAACCAAGAACGATAGAAATAAGCTTGTCCCAGAATCTCATTTTTTTGTTCAGGTGTCAAAGGAGCCTTATCGATATCATTAATAATGCGGTTATTGATACGCAACGCCTTATATGATCGAGATATAGCTGTACTTCCAGCATTACCGATTTCGAAAGTCTTATTTGATTTGGCATTACTTAACCAGTTTCCGGAATGTAAAGTAAAAACGGCAGATGAATTATCTGTAGTTGCCATTTCGTCTGCAAAGAGACCGACAAATGCGCGTCCATTTTCCCAATTATCCATCACCATAACATTTTCCAATTGGTTGAAAGATTGGTCTAAGAAACCTCGTAAGGAATAGTAATCCCTAAAGATATCATCTTCTGTCAATCCTACATCTTCCCTTTTATCTAAGAAGTCTTCACAGCTTGTCATCCCGCCAAGAATGAAAACTGAACAGATATATAATAATACTTTTCTCATCTTTATTTCTTTTGAATATGATTAAAATGAAACTCTTAGTCCTAAAGTGTAAGTACGGACAATCGGATAGCTGCCAACACCTCCTGTTTCAGGGTCCACGCGTTTGTCCCCTTTCCAGAAGGTTAGTAAATTATTCCCGTTCATGTAAACCTGAAGATTAGAGATATGGGCTTCACTCAACCATTTTTTAGGGAATGTATATCCTATCTCCATGTTCTTTAATCGTATATACGAATAGTCGGAATAGCGATAAGTACTTTCCACTTTGTTGTATGTATTGTTCAAGTGTGTAGCAGGTCGCATAACACCCGATGAATTAGCTGTTTCCGGCGTCCATCGTTCCATGGATTTTGGTTGAACACGTATGTTTGAAGCTGGAAAATCCCACAGATATTGATCGAACTGTAACTTATATATATTGCGTGGCGAATAGAGCATTGCACTGAAGTTAAGTCCTTTCCAATTGAACCCGAAAGAAAATCCGATGGTAGTCAATGGGTAATTCAATTCGTCTACAACTACCTTGTCGTTTGAGTTGATTATCCCGTCTCCATTGAAGTCTATATAGATAAGGTCTCCCGGAATTACTTGTGATGCTGTAGTACCATTTATAGCTGTTTGTGCGTAATTGAACACATCGTCTATCGAACCATAATTACCGATCGCAATAAAACGGTTTTGATAATCAATCGGTTTACCTGCAGCTTTCAAGTGCTCATCCGCATTTCTAGGATCATCTTTATAGACAATCCGGTTTTCGCTGGCTGCAAAAGTTAAAGCTCCCCAGTAATTAAAATTACGTCCGATTTTGTCATTCCAGCGTAACTCTAATTCTAAACCATGATTTTTCGTTTCTCCTCGGTTGATAGCGTTAAAAGTAGCTCCTACAATGGAAGATGTGGTTTGTGGAGTCATTAGAATATCTTTACGATTCTCTTTAAATAAATCCAAAGTTAAATCTAACTTATTCCATAAGCCAATTTCTATTCCAAAGTTATGTTTAGTCGCTTTTTCCCATGTTGAAGTCAAGTTAGCAATATCTCCTTCTGTATAGAGCGGGCTATGTGTGACTCCTTGTGTATTTCCTAATTCAATACTTCCTAAAGAATTAAATAATTGGATGTAATTCCAACGTGCAGCAGCTGCATCACTACCGACTTTTCCGTATGAATATCTAAATTTTAGGTTAGTCAGCACATCTCCAACATGTTTTTTTATAAAAGGTTCTTCTGAAGCACGCCATCCCAAAGAATAGGAAGGGAACAGGCCGAAGCGTTGTCCTCGGGCAAATTTTTCCGAACCTGTATAAGAGATATTCATCTCTGCCAAATAACGTTCTTTCCAGTTATAAGTAACACGTCCCACCCATTCTTCACGATAACTTGGGAATTTGATAACTTTATCATCTTTTGAATCAGATACTTGACGGTTCATCAGCGCTAACGCTGTTACATTATGACTTCCGAATGAACGCTTATATTCCACAGAGAATTCGTAATATAATTTACGATTATAACCATCCAAATTATCATAAGAAACGTTGGGGGGGAGTTCAATATCCTCATCATTTGGCCATCGTTTTTCCAAAATCATGGGGTAAGTGAGGGAACCATCTGCATTGACTGTCGGATTAGAATAATCATATTCGCGATGGTATTTAATAATACTGTTTCTGGATTCAAAATCATTGTTACCCCAAATTTCACCAGTCTTTATACTAGAACGAGTAGTGGAAGCAGAGGTGTATGAAACTTTAGCGGCAGCTTTTAGTCCTTTAGTTAGAAAGTCCAGTTTTTGTTCCAAACGAACATCATACCATCCCTGAAAGGTTTTATACAGTTGTGATCCATTTGTATTCATATTACAAACAGGATTATAGCCGGCAGTAGATCCATCTCCCCAATAGCCATCACTATACTTTATCGGGAAGGAATTGGTTGGTGCCGCAATGATTCTAGTGTACACATCATCAGCAAAGTTGTCATTGCGGTATCCCATTTTCCCTGCAATATTTACTGATAAGGAAGTCGTTTTAGTTAAATTAAAATCTAAATTTGAACGCCAGTTATAACGGCGATAGTAGTTCCTTGGATCAAAATTCTCCTGTTTCTGTAAATCATAAATATCACCGTCATTTTGATAACCGATGGAGGCGAAGTAACGCATGAAATTGGTTCCTCCGCTGATATTCACATTATATTGTTGGGAAAAACCTGGTTTAACCAACTCATCCCACCAGTCTACTTGTGGAAAGACATCATTATAAGGGCCGTAGTTGCCTGTATCAAAAGCATTTGACCAAGCATTGATGACAGATTGTTTAATTTGTTGATTCCAGTTGTTGTCATTAGCTACAGCTTCATTATACATTTTCATAGATGTAACATAATCTGCCCATTCCATATTTGCAGTAGTCTGTTTAATACCAAAGCTTGTAGAAAAATTGATGTTTGGTTTCTTATCTTGTCCGCGTTTGGTTGTTAACAATATTACACCATTTGCACCTCGAACCCCATATACAGCTGTAGCAGAAGCGTCTTTTAGAATAGATATAGACTCGATTTCATTCATGTCAACATCGTTCATATCCCTTTCTATACCATCCACTAATACTAAAGGGTCAGAGTTTTGCCAGGAAGCCTTACCACGAATGTACATTTTGGTATCACTTGCTCCAGGCTTGCCTGACGTATTGATAGCTACCAAACCATTTAGTTTGCCTTGTAAAGCCTCTGATACAGAAGTAATATTACCTCCTTTCAACAATTCTTCTCCTTTAGTTTGGGTAATAGCGCCTACACTTGATACCTTTTTCTGAATACCATAACCTACTACCACTACTTCTTCTAGTTGTTTGCTGTCTTCTTCCAGAGAAATGATAGGCTCTTTTTTCAGATCATCCACTTTGATTTTCTTTTCTTGATAGCCGATATAAGAGATTTTGAGTACAGCATTAGCAGCTACAGATAGCGTAAACCGACCATCTATGTCAGAAATGGTACCATTCGAAGTGCCTTCAACAGTAATATTTACTCCTATTAAAGGTTCATTACTTTTTGCATCTACAATTTGCCCTTTAATGCTATGATTCTGCCCCCAAAGTAGAGGAGGAGAGAGTAGCAGAGCTAGAAAGAGTAGACACATCCACTTAAATTCCAAGTTTTGATGTTTCATAGTAATAACGTTAAAAAGTTGTGTGTATAAAAAACATTCTTATTTCTTTTTTTGGTAAGGTTCTACTATACAGCGTTTAGCCCATATTTTGTAAGCCTTTGTCATTTCAACTACTTTTTGCCATAGCATTATTGATGAACAATAATGCTATTGGCAAAATGAGATAATTTGATTTTATAGTAATATTCTTTAAAGATCTCATATGTATAAATTTGAAGTAAACGTCGTGCTAACTTTATTGATTATTCTGAACTTTATCCATTAATACCTTCATCCAGTATCCTCCGATCACCGAACGGGCTCTGAAGCCTACCCATCTACCGCTGTCTGTATGGTGCCAGTCGCTGATAGGCACACGAGATACTGTTTCATTGATATATTTATAGACAGGATCAGAGAATTTCTGGAAGGTTTCCTTATCTGAAGACATAGCTGCCGTCCACATGATCCAGTCGGATTTTGTGTATTCTTTACGAGAGTCCAGAGGGAGCCCATAAGGATTCTGTTTTGTCAAATAATAGTTAATCTCTTTTCTGATAACATTATTAGGGAATAAATTCAGGTTCCACAACTTATCCCAAACCATGTTATATTTTTGACTCCAGGTATCTTTACGGTCAAAAGCCAGACGGTAATGATCTCCCTCATTCGCCATTTCTTCCCATTTCACCGCCATTTTCTTGGCTATAGCCGCATATTTGTCTGCTACATCATTCAATCCGAGCATCCGAGCCATCTCGCTGTATCCGGCCACTCCCATGATCGCTTTTACAGAAAGATTGGCATTGTGTGCCCAATGTCCGGCGAAGTCATCCGTGCAAAGTTGGTTTTCCGGGTCCTGTCCAGACTAAGTTTTTTTTAGTTATTTAGTTTATTATCAGATATGTATAGCTAACATGTCTTGTTTCTGTGTTGTAATTAGTTGGTTTTTCGAGTGTTTTTGTAGTCTATAAAAATGATTTATTTCTAGGATTTGGGGTATCCCAGATTGTTTCAACAAATTCTAATTCTAGAATAAAATATCAAATAATATATCCCCAAATGTAGTTTCAGGGATCAAATAAGATGGAATAAAGACATGATATATTAGTGGCGGTTTAAAACAGATTAAAATGATTCCATCCATTCACTTGACCGACAGATGTTTTTATATCCCTATCTCCATTATAAATCGCGAAACATTGTTCCGTTGGAGTATTGGATAGTTTAGCCCATTTTGAAATACCTTTAAAGAAATCCGGTGAATAAGTTGCTCCTGATTTGATTTCATAGGCATACTGTTTTCCGCCAACCATTCTTAATAAGTCAACCTCATTGCCAGTGCTATCACGCCAAAATGATAATCCCGGTTCGACACCTCTATTATAGGATTCTTTTACAAATTCATTGATGACAAGATTTTCAAACAATCCTCCACGTAAAAAATGAGTAGTTATTTGTTCTGCATTTTGTATGTCAAGTAAAGAACAGGCTAGCCCAGTATCATAAAAATATAACTTAGGAGTTTTTACCAATCGTTTGGCATAATTATTATAATCTGGTTTCAGTAAATAACAGATATAACTTGCTTCTAATATAGATAACCAGTTAGTAGCTGCTGTGACAGAAATTCCACATTCATTTGCTAATGATGAAAGATTTAATAATTGCCCTATGCGACCTGCACATAATTTGAGGAATTTAATAAATTTACTTAGATCCCCAATATTACGTAATAATCTCACATCTCTTTCTACATATGTTTGTATATAGAAAGGATAATAATCATCCGGATTTATAGTTTTGTCATAAATGCGTGGATAAGCTCCCTTAAAAATTTCTTCATTTACACTGGATGGCAATATTTCTCCTTTTTCCATTTCATAATGCGAAAACGGTAGTAGCTTGAGTACTGCCGTACGTCCAGCTAATGATTGATTCACACTTTCCATTAATAAGAAGTTATGAGATCCGGCCAGCATATACATACCTTCTTTATTCTCTTTATCGGTATGCGTTTGGATATAAGAGAAAAGTGACGGAACTCTTTGAACTTCATCGATAATTGTTTTATCCGGGTAGGTGGAAAGAAATCCTCTCGGATCATCTGTAGCAAATAGTCTCATATCAGGATCTTCCAAAGACACATACTCATAGTCCTGAAAGGAATTCCTCAATAATGTTGATTTTCCAGATTGTCTAGGTCCTGTCAATGTAACAATCGGATATTTATTTGCCATTTCAATTAGCTTGGATTTCAGTATTCGTTCTATCATTGCTGCTCTTATTTTACTGTTTGCAAATTTAATCTTTAAAAGTGAATTTGCAAAACTTCTCTGTTTTTTAATTTAAAGTTCTCTATTTATATTAGATCTTTTATAATCATATCTGCAGCATATTATAAGTAATTATAATTTAAGCAGCCTGTCATTGAGCTGGATTTAAACAATGGCAAGCTGCTTATTATTTATCTTATATTCAATAATATACCTTCTATCTGTTCTACGGAGCGTATCAAAGCTATTTTAGCATCAAAGAATTTCTTAAAAACAAGAACTTACATTCAACAACTGATTCGCATGAATAATTAAGGTTGCATTGCTTCATTTTAAACAGTGATGCTTATGACTAATTATTTTCTAGTGCTGTATTCAATCGGAGAACACCTTCCAAAAGAGAAGCTCCACTTGCTTGTGCGCCCATAGAAGCAATATTTCCAGTAAATATGGATCCCCAATAATAGTTACAATACATTTCCGGATAAGTTCCACGAATCAAGTTTGCGCTCAACGTTTCTGCATTTTTTCGCAGGAAAAGAATCAGATTCTGCCTAAGTGTACTATTAGCAGCTTCATCCAATGCCAAATTGACTATATAAGGAATCAAAACAGCTTTAAAGATGCTTTGGTCCATAGACGGACCTTCATTACGCAAAATGCCATTAGTTAAGCACCTATCACTGGTTGTGACATAGCTAATTACTTTTTCTGCACATGTCAGATAATATTTTTCATTTGTAATATGATACAATTGCCTACTTGCTTCTCCATACGTACCTTGCGTATAGGTTAAAGGAGGTTCCTCTATTCTACCATCTCCCAATGTTAAGTAATTATTGTCGTAGGCAAATTTATGAAGTATTTTAGCATCTGATAAATACTTATCTTCATTGTATTTTTTATACAATTTGGCAGCCATCAAAGCACCGGGAGCATTGGTACATATATTCCGGCTTCGCCCATTAGAATTATTTTCATTATTCCAAGGAAGTCCAGTTCCTTTATCATCTGTCCATTTTCGTGTAATAATGTAAGTGTCATACAACCTCTTGGCTGTATCGGCAAACTTATTATCGTCTAACACTTCTGACATTCGTAACAAAGTCAGACCAATCCAACACATATCATCAGTATATGGATTTGAAAAGCCTGTAGGATCGTTGTTGTCGTGATGATAATTATTTCCATGATTTTGAAACCATCTTTCAAAATATTCTTTATATGTCGCAGCCAATATCGGATTATTATCTTTGATACGTTCATAAGAATACAATACCACATCAATAGCATGAGCCTGTTGCCAATAAATATAAGTATTAGCCGAATTTCCAGATATATTTTGGGGTGATACCCAAAACGTTCCTTTCGTTTTATCCATAAACTGTTCAATAAGCACATACGTACAACTATCTGCCAAAGGCACTCCCTTATTCGATGGAATAGCAGTAATGGTGACTCTTTCTGATTTTCTTCCGTAGTTATCCACCACAACAACAGATATGAAATAAGGCTCTGCGGATGTCAACCGGAGTACATACCCTTCTCCTTTCTGGATCGTATTCACTCTTTTTTCGTCATTGGAACCTTTCTGTTTATAATAGATTTCTACCCCTAGCATATTGGTCACAGTAATCGGATTCGTCCATGTTAGATAAAGTTCATTGGGATTTTGTGTAATCTTAGCCTTCAAATTCGTCACTGGTGCAATTGTTATTTGCGAAGTATCGGTGTTACCTTCTATTGTATTGGCATCCTGTTCATTTGTTTCTCCACAGCCAATACATGAAAATATAAAAATTAAAAACAATACATATTTATTCATTGCGATTAGTAATAAACGATTGAAATGCTGTGGATATTTACAAATATCCACAGCATTTACAATCCCCATTTATAGTTTATTTATTTTTCGGTCAACCTTTAGTTTCCTTCTTCCCATTCGATAGCTTGGTCCTCATCCGGAATTTGAGTATTGATTTGACGTTCTAATGTCAACGAACCCATTACATGAAATTCAGTTTCGACACCGGGAATCGTTGTATAGTCTTTGAACGTATAGTTGATATTATTGATAATAATGGTTCGGTGCATTAAGTAGGGACGGATAGCGTCCATTGACTCCGTGATACTGTAAGAAGCAGTGATCTCATTATTAAAATCATCTTTACCGAGCGCAAACTGCATTTTATTATTTGGATCTGCCGGAGAAAGCGTTACTGTTCCATTATTGTTGAATTTTGCTTTAATCCGATACCCTTTCCTGTCTTGACGAGTTTCATCAAATAAACCTGCATAGAAGAATAACGTTTCATCGTCAACTACATACATCATGACATAATTCTTCACGTATGGTGCATCTGTTTCTGAACCATTCAAATATGTTTTGTAATTTACAGCACTATAATTTCCTGAATAATCATTGAATGGCATCACACGAAGCAATGCCTTCCGATAGTGCTTTCGATAGTTTGGGGTATAGTTTCCATCAGGTGATTCTTCGATAGTCAATGGTAATACCCATTTGTCTGATAAGTCGATGCCCTCCATTGAAAAGTCGATAGGCATTAATGCTACATCTTGCCCGGCATTGATCTGCACCGTTTCTGAATGAGAGTAGAATTTTTTTGGCAATACTTGATAGTACAAGTCGGTACGATTATTGAAGCGTTCTTGGTTTAGTACTTTTAAGGTATCTGTATCCAAACCAACATGTACTGTAATGTTACGTTCATTGGTGGTAGATCCGCTCACAATGATTGGTAACTGAAATGTCGTCTTTTCATTACCAGATCTATAGCGTACATTGATTCGAGACACACCATCACTGTTAATGGGAGCTTTAAATGATATATAATGTGTAAACTGTTCATTTTCCCATTCATCATTGCACGAACTACATAAGCCGGCTATGGGTAACAGATATAATAAGATATTTTTCAGTTTCATATTCTAGTTTTTTTAGATTAATCATTGTAGGTCCATCCCGGGTTTTGGGTCAGAAGTTTATTTCGTTTCAGTTCACTGTGCTTGATGGGCCAAAAATACATTTTCGGTGAGAAAGTAGCAGAAAGATTTGATATAGGAACCGGTGTGTGGAACAGGTCTTTATTGGCATTACTCATAAATGTATAACAACCGTAAACAGGCATTGCTTCCTCTACTTCCGCATCTTTCCAGCGTCGAAGATCATAGTAGCGTTTTCCTTCAGCAAAGAGCTCAATCTGACGTTCGCGTTTTAGTTTGATGCGAAATTTAATCGGGTTACTATATGTATCTGCATCATAATCGGGCACCCCGGCACGCATGCGTATTGGTTTTATACCTGTACGCATATCTTCTACGTTGCGGCTGATTGTGTAAGTGATGGAGCCATCCCAAGAAGGAACTTCATAACTAGCAGTCAATTCATTCAAAGCTTCTGCATACATCAGCAGGATATCAGCATATCGAATAGCTGGTTCATCTTTATCTTTTACCTTGGCTGCATCGCTATTATAATAGGTATCATCAGGATGCACATATTTAGCTACCCCAATGCCGGTGCGCAACCAGAACATACTATTTGCATAACCATTTCCATCTCCGCGATAATAGAATACTTGTTGATCTTGATTCTGAACTTCTGGTTCATTACCTAGATGCCAGTACATACCATTATAAGCAATGGACGCATAGAAACGTGGTTCACGTTCAGCATATTGCAAAGATACTCCATTTGGAAGCGGTTTGTGATCTGTATTATTTGTTGTATAACCAGTTGCGCGAGGGCGAGTATCTATGCGTCCTTGATAAGCTGGAGTACCTGCATATTCAGAGTTCATTCCCGGACAGTCAGTGCCATCGCTCATATAATAGGCATCTACCTGTTTCATGGTGGCGCCGTGCGTATTCCATCCTTTAGCTACAGTGGGCAATTGATGAATGACCATATCTTTGATGCGTTCACCGGAAATATTTTTTCCACGAGTAAAAATCAATTCAGGATTGTCCATAGCAGTTACCTGTCCGTTGAATAGAGAACGATAAGATTCGAACGGATCAATATTCTGCCAACCTTCTGGAAAATTTTTATAACTATATTCCGGGTGAATCGGAGGAGCGATGGTAGCAGGAAAAGCAATAGAATGAGTCGACCGGAAATCGGCTGTATAAATATGGTAAACGCCTAGTCCCATCACATCTTTGCAAGCAGCTGCTGCTTTAGCCCATTTACTGTTGTCGTATACAGGATTTAATAAACGTTTCCCGTCACGGTTGGTCATTTGCTGTGCATACGCATCATCGTTGCCATTCATTAGCGGACTTGCAGCATAAAGCATTGCCAAAGCACGGGTAGCTAAGGCGGCACCGCGAGTAGGACGGGTAATGGAAAGCTGGTCTCTTTTCAAAGGTAAACCCTGTGCTGCCAAGACCATCTCTTTAGCGATATAATCTACACATTCATCGTATGTATTGCGGGGAAGTTCCAAATCTTCGTATGACTGATTGTAATCAAAACCCTCATCCGGAACCAGTGGAATAGGACCATACTTCCGGAGTAACAACCAATAGTAATAGGCACGAACAAAGCGGGCTTGTGCTTTGAGGTCAATGATTTCCTCCGCACTATGCTCAATGCTCATATCTGCATACTGGATGAAAATAGAAGCCTGTCGAATACCATTATAACAACGGTTCCAAGTATCTTGGAAAGTGTTTTCATCGTATGCTCCTTCACGGAATTTATTATAAGATAAAGCACCGCCTTTGGTTGCATCCACTGTAACATCATCATCGCCATAATACATGCAATCATCAAACACAAAAGGTGTATTACGTTTACTTGCAACATCACAACATTGTCCCAACAAATAGGTATACGCCTGTGCCAACCATTGTTCTGTTTTTTTATAGTCGGTAAAAACTTTATCAATTGTTTCTCTATCCTCAAAAATGTAATCAGAATCCAAATAATCGGAACAAGAAGTGGAACTGATCGCAAAAATTGCGACTAATAGTATATATATTTTTTTCATATCATTAATCATTTATAAGTTAACGCTCAAACCTAACGTTACGGATTTGGACAATGGATATTTCTCTCCATTATTGCTACCCATTTCCGGGTCCCAGAGTTTGAAACTAGACCATGTAAGTAAATTGGTTCCAGTCAAGAAAATACGTACATTATTAAAATGTATTTTGTTAACCAGTGCTTTGGGAAGTGTGTAGCCGATATCAACCGTTTTCAAACGTACGTAGGAACCGTCACGCAACCAGTAAGTAGAGTTGCGGTAGTTATTAGTATAAGCATAAATCGTTGTATTTCCATTTCCTTGGTCCGTGTAACTTAGGCGGGGGAAAGTAGCATTGGGATCCTCGTTGGCTGCAATACCTAATTTCTCGGCAGTATCCGCATCTACCCAGCGATTATCCAAAGTTCCTTTAATAATATTACCCCATTGCCCTTCGCTGAAAGCTCTGATACATTTCCCGGACAAGAAAAACTGCGACTTGCCCGCGCCTTGAAAATGCAAATTGACATCAAGTCCTTTCCATTTAACAGAAAGCCCAAGACCATAAATCAGATTCGGACGATTAGTAGCTCCTACTGCTACAATATCGTTGTCATCCACTACACCATCACCATTTACATCTTTGTATTTAATATCACCGGGCATTACAGGACCATACTTTTGAGTAGGACTATTGCGAATATCATCGTAATCCTTGAACAGTCCTAATGCAATCAATCCTTTATTCTGGTTCACTCGATAGCCCTTTTGCATTTGATAGGGATATACATTGTTAGCTTCGTCTCTTTCAATAATCTCATTTTTGCTGTAAGTCATATTACCACGTACTGTCAAACTTACCTGATTGAACCTCTGTTTGAAAGAGAAATTGCCATCGAATCCCTTGGAATTTACTTTACCGACATTTGCAAAAGGACTCTTTCCTTGCAGGCCAATCATGCCAGGCAAATACTGGCGTTGCATGAAAATTCCGCTACGGCTTTCATCAAAGTAATCAACTGTCAATTTGAATTTGTCATCAAACAAAGCCAAATCTACTCCCAAATCTTTCTTCGTTGCCACCTCCCAAGTAACTTGGTCGGAAGCTAGTTCTGTGTAAGTTAATCCTGTGAATCCATAAGAACTACCGTAGTTTGCCCAATCATAACTATTGCCTTCGCCAATTGCGTACAGATAAGGGAAACGTACATCTGCATTGTTATGACGAATCTTATCATTACCTACTTTACCATAAGAGAAACGCACTTTGAACATACCCATCCATTTCCAATTCTTTTTGATAAATGATTCTTCTGCAATGTTCCATGCTAAAGAGTATGCTGGGAAGAAACCGAAGCGATGTCCTTTTGCGAAATTCTCCGAACCATTATAGCCGAAGTTGAAATCTACGAAATATCGATAGTTCCAGTTATACGCAATTCGCCCTGCCAATCCTTGATTACGTCTGTTGACACCATTTTTCAGATCATCACCTAAGTCTTGTGTTTTGATGTACGAGTCCTGTGTGTATTTCAACGTAGCATTGAGATGATGTGCCTTAAAACCGCGTTCCCAATTAAGCATCATATCTAAAAATTCACGACGGTTACCGCTAGAACCACTTTCTTGATGCATATTGCTACTGTCCGAAATTTTCTTGAATACCAAATTTCCATTTTCATCGCGTGAACGTTCGGCACTCCATTGCTCAGGCCATTTACGACGATTGATGTGATTGTTATTATAGGTATCATAGCCGAAGCGTCCAACAAATTTCAGACCTTTGGTGATAAACTTCAAATTCTGTTCCAACGTAATATTTGTCTGAATCACATTTTCCCAGTTTTCATTGAATCCAGTCTGTGTAGCTGCTACCCATGGGTTTGTTTTGTTGCCTGTACCTACTGCCGGAACACGACCGTTGGAATAAAGTAAAGGAGTACGAATGGCGGTATAGCCAAAAAGTTCACCCCATACATCTGCATCACCCAGTCCCGGACTGTTTCTCTTAGATAACCAACCGGATACACCTAACTTTAATAGTGTAGTTTTCGTGATATCAATATCTGTATTCAGACGATAGTTGTAACGACGATAGTTTGCATTAGTGTTGTAATCGTCTTTCAACGCTTTATCAGTGTTGTACATGCCTTCTTCATCAAGGTAACTAATAGAGGCGTAATACCGTGCAGTAGAACCACCACCGCTTAAATTCAGGTTAACGCGGTGTTGCCATGAGCCTTTCCTCAACAATAAATCCATCCAATCCACATTCGGATAGAGATCTGGGTCTAATCCGTTTTTTAGAATCTCCAGTTCCTCCGGTTGATATACAGGTTCATAATTGCGTGTAATTCGTGACTCATTCAATAGGTTTGCATACGAAATCCCGTCTTCAAATTCAGGTGTAATAGTGCGCATGTTGTAGGTGGTTTGTGCCTTTATGTCGATCTTGATTTTCCCGGATTTACCATGTTTAGTGTTAATCAATACAACGCCATTAGCTCCTTTAGAACCGTATATTGCAGTAGCGGAAGCATCTTTCAAGATAGAAAAGTCTTGAATATCCTCAATGTTGATTTCATCCATGCTACGTTCGAACCCATCTACTAAAATATAAGCACCGGTTCCAGCCCCAAATGTGGAAATACCGCGAATCCAGAATTCTGAAACATTTTGTCCTGGTTGACCGGAAGTCTGGCGGGCTAATACACCTGCAACGTTACCTGCCAAAGCATTAACAACACTAGACGACGGATTAGCCATCAGATGTTCCATGTCTACTGTAGTGATGGCACCGGTTTGTACCAATTTACGTTGTGCACCGGTACCTGTGATTACAACCTCATCAATAGTAGTAGCTACATCTTCTTCCATTTTTATATTGACCGAACGCTGTTCCTTAATCAATACTTCTTGTGTCTTATATCCAATATATGAGAAGACCAGTCGGTTATAAGGTTCTACTTTAATGGTATATTTCCCGTTGATATCAGTAATGGCTCCTAATCCGGGAACATCCTTGACGATAATATTCACACCAATAAGCGGTTCCTTATTACTGTCAGAAACAATACCCGATACAGTAACAGTTTTCTGAGCCATTGTGTCGGTTACTACACATAGCAACAGTATACATAAAATTGTTATTTTTTTCATTTTTATACGGTGTTTATTCATTAATATCTTCTTCAGGCACATCTTCTTCAAGGCCAATCTTTCTGATTCGATAGTTGTTGGCGTCTCCCACATATATCGTATTATCACGCTCATCCCACGCAATTCCTTTAGGCCGGTTAAAACGTGCATCTTCTCGTAAGCGGCCATTTGCATACCCCCATGGGTTTGAATTCAAACTAGCGCTACCACGTCCGGCATAGGTAGTCACTTGACCCAAAGGAGACAAGATACGAATGGCATGATTATGCCTGTCTGTCAAATAGAAGTCATATTCATCCGAATTTCCGGCATATTCTGGGTTCTTTACAAATACACCAGAGTAGGGATTACCGAATCGAGCCTGATTACCGACCCCATCCTGATAAACATAAGTGTCTTTGTTACTATTAACACCTGCAATGACATAGGGAGCGGTAAAGGTTTCCCCATTGAAATCTGAGCGAAGAATATAATTGCGATTGATGACCATGAAATAAGCATATTTACCAGTTGGATGAATCATAATATTGAACTCCCATTCTTTGTCTTGCACTTTTAATATTGTCTGAGCGGCATCATCTGCTGTACCAGGTCTGACAGGGGTTGTTCTCTTTCCTGTTGCAAATTCCTCTATAACATATTTCTTTACCCGATAAAGCAGACTGTTCTGGTAATTGGAGAAGTAGAGGTCGCCAGTAGTAGGATGTATTGCAGCAGCTTGGCATCCTTGGTTCTGTGCGATCACCCTTCCATTGCCCCACGTGAACCCACACGGCTTCGTTCCTCCTTCAATTCGATCGAACATCATAACAGCCGTACTATTAACATTTCCTTGCGCTAATCCTACAATCATGTGATATTTTCCATTGTCATCTTTATAGAAATCAATGGTTCGGCAACGCTGTGAGCCTACAAATGAGTTCTTGGGAATCATTGTATAGACCTGCTTGTTTGTGAAGTCAAAACAACGAATACCTTGTCCTACACCTTCAGCGTCCCCTGCGTCTTCTGCATCATATAGCAAATTATGGTCCTCCGGGTCCCAAGTCATAAAACAGGGATTCGTAATGGAGCCACAATCATTAAACGGACCATCTTTTGCTGAATTGGAACCTTGCTCACTAGTTGCACCACACAAGGAACTTACCACCACTTGGCGTTGATATTCAAACTTAATTTCGGCTACCTCGGCTGAATAGATTTCTTCTCCTTGTTTGATAGTTACCTGGATTTCACCCGAATAAGCCTTCGTTGGTACAATACAATATATGACAGTTGATTGTACGTTGACCACAGGCGCCTTCTGTCCGCCGATAGTGACTTCTATCAGAGACGGGTCATTGCCGAAGTTTTCTCCATAAATAAGAACCTTCTGACCTGCAGCACCATTAGTCGGACTGATTTCCTTGACACTAATAGGAAGCTGCGGATTAAAGGGACTGCCACCACTTCCTTGAGCCGGAGTGACTTCTTTTCCATTATCGCAACTCTGTAATAGAAAAGTGGTCAATGTAAACATTCCCCATAAAATGCCCAAACAGGCTTTCATTACTTTTTGTTTCATAATAAATTAGATTAAATATGTTAATAAAATCGCATAAGCAATAAGTATTACTTGTTTTTCTGTATAGGATATTTATTTCTGAAAGTAGGGTGCCACTTCCAAGATGGAAGGTGCGTTACTCTTGACGGAAGGCCATCCATCGTTACTCCAAATCAGTTTATCCATTAAAACATATCTTCCGTTTTCGGCTTCTTTCTTCTTGTAACCGTGGTAGATGATCCAGTCAGTTCCTACATCATCCTGAATCAGAATGGAGTTATGTCCAGGTCCTGCCCAAGTTTCATTGCCACTCATAATGATTTCACAATAATCATACAACATATCCCTTCCTGTCTTATCTAAATAAGGTCCAAGCACATTCTTTGAACGCCCTACCACAGTTTGATATGTACTGGTTGCTCCATTACAACAAGTTCCTATGGAAGCAAACAAGTAATAATATTCTCCACGTTTGTATATGTTGGTCCCTTCAAAACGATTTCCACAAATACGCTTCTTCAGGACTGGGGTTCCATCCGTTTTTTTCTTTATTTCCAGGCCATTATCCGTGAGTTCTGTAGCATAGATACCCCGAAAACTTCCCCAAAACATATATTTTTTGCCATTGTCTTCATAAAAGAACTGGTCAATGGAATTTTGTACCCCAATCACTTTCGAGTCGATCAAACACCCTTTGTCTATAAATGGTCCTAGAGGAGAGTCTGACACAGCAACTCCTACATTACTTCTCCACTCATCTCCCCATATAGCCCATGAATAATAAAGTACATAATGATTATTGAAATAACGTATCTCTGGTGCCCAAATATTGTGGTCGCCACCCCAAGTGGGGCGAGTAGCATCCGTGAAAGCTGTACCCTTATACTCCCAATTCACCAAATTTTTGGAACGATAAATAGGAACATTTCGAGTATTCTCTGTTCCATAGAGATAGAAATAACCATCTTGGGCACGAATTACTGTAGGATCTGGTGCGCTAAAAGCAATAATCGGATTGCAATAACCACGCACTAATGTCAATATCCGGACAGACTTATCTATTAACACTGTTTCGCTATCGGCATTCGTTAGACACAGAGGAAGTAGATAGTACGTAGGATGTAGTTTAGTTGATTGAATAGTTAATTTCGTAGAAGCTTGATTATTCCCTGCAGAATAAGTCAATCCACCAAGAGTATACGAGTCATCAGGTAGCAACTCATAAGATGTTCCATGAGCTGCATTATAATCATTTACCAACTGTACAGCCTCTGGTGCAACACTTAACGTACAATGAAATGTACTCTGGTTTGTGCCACTAAAATCATAATAAGATTTAATGTCTACTTCTACTTTTTCTTGGTTTAATAGTATTTCTCCGCTAATACTCTCCAACTTGACAATAGCTGCTTGGACATCTATCGTAAGAAGTAAATTTCTTTTGTTTTCTTGAGCGCTAACCGATGCACTTTCTAACCGAAGAGGGAGTACATAATTAGTTTTTTCCCTCTTCCATCTTGAGAAGATTTCAGAGGAATGAAATTGAATTTCTATACTTTTTTGTTTCTCATTCGCTTTCAGTGTTAACATTTCCTCTAGCTGATAAAGATCTTCTGGAAGCAGTTGAAAGTTTGTTCCATTGTTAGAATTATAAGCTTTCAATTCACTGTCACTCCAAGTTTTCAATCGAACAGATATCTCTCCATTCAAAAGGGTACTCTTGCAAACAAGCACATTGTATGAAACGAAATTCTGGTCGGGCACTAGATTCAAATTCTGGAATCCATTCTGTTGTAAATACACAGATACATTAGTCTCATCTCCTTCTTTTCCATTCGACTCTTCATTATTATCGCTTGTCGAACAGGAAAACCAGAATAGTGTGCTCAATAGCATTACTAGATTCCATCGAAGAATTGATACAGTAGATAAGTTACACATAATATCACTCCCTAATAGAAAATTACTTGCTACCACTCAATTTATTCATTAACACTTGCATCCAGTATCCTCCAATCACGGAGCGTGCTTTGAAGCCAACCCACTTACCACTATCAGTATGATGCCAGTCACTGATAGGTACACGAGATACTGTCTCGTTAATATATTTATAGACAGGATCAGAGAATTTCTGGAAAGTTTCCTTGTCTGATGACATAGCTGCCGTCCACATGATCCAATCGGATTTGGTGTATTCTTTGCGGGAATCCAAAGGAAGTCCGTAAAGATTCTGTTTAGTCAGGTAATAATTGAGCTCTTTTTCGATTACATTGTTAGGGAATAAGTTCAAATTCCACAACTTATCCCACACCATATTATACTTTTGGCTCCAAGTGTTCTTACGGTCAAAAGCCAAACGGTAGTGATCGCCTTCATTTGCCATTTTTTCCCATTTCATCGCCATTTCTTGGGCTATTAAAGCATATTTGTCTGCTACATCATTCAATCCGAGCATACGAGCCATTTCGCTGTATCCAGCTACCCCCATGATAGCTTTTACAGAAAGATTGGCATTGTGGGCCCAATGTCCGGCGAAGTCATCCGTGCAAAGTTGGTTTTCCGGGTCCTGTCCAAACTAACAAACCTAATTGTATCTATTTGATAATCTGAATATTATAAATTAGCGTATTGTTACTGTGTTGTGCTTTACATCTTTTTCAAGTAAAATTAAAGTGATTTTTCTCTCAATAAAGTCACTTATTTTCATTACTTTATTATTCTATTTTCTTTCGGATGAACTCTAAAAATGGCGAAAACATCAATAATTAAGTATTGCAAAATTGGCTGTTCTTAATTTATTTCATATTTTTGCAACGACGGTTGACTCAACAGCCGTTGAGAAAAACTTATTGATTATGAAGTTTTATAATAGAGAGAAAGAAATTGCAGAATTGAAGCGTGTACAAGAGCTTGCATTTGGTCAAAATTCCAGAATGATTGTGGTAACAGGCCGTAGGCGTATTGGAAAAACCAGTCTTATAAAACAAGCTCTGAAAGGAACACCTACTGTATATTTTTTCATTGGAAGAAAAGCAGAGAGTATATTAGTCGCAGATTTTATAAAAATAGTACGCGAGACATTATCTATTTTTATTCCGGATGGCATATCCAACTTTACTACTTTGATACAATATCTTTTCGAAATAGGAAAAACACGTTCTTTTAATATTGTTATTGATGAATTTCAGGAGTTTTATAATATCAGACCCGATGTTTTTAGTGATATGCAAAATCTTTGGGATGAATATCGGCAAGAAACTAAAATAAATCTTGTAATTAGCGGCTCTGTATATTCATTGATGCAAAAGATATTCACAGATCATGGAGAACCATTATTCGGACGTGCTGACAATATTTTATGTCTTCGACCCTTCAATACAAAAGTGCTAAAACAAATTATGGAGGATTTTGCGCCCGGATATAGTAATGATGACCTATTAGCTTTGTATACACTGACCGGAGGAATCCCTAAATATGTAGAGCTGTTCTGTGACAATCAAGCCCTTTCTGTTGACCGGATATATGACTTTGTTTTTTCAGAGAATTCCCTGTTTATAGATGAAGGGCGTAATTTGTTGATTACTGAATTTGGGAAAAATTATGGTATTTACTTTTCTATCCTATTAGAAATAGCAAATGGGCATTATACACAAGGAGAAATAGAATCGGCATTAGGTGGTATATCTATCGGGGGCCATTTAAGTAAATTAGAAAATGTGTATAATTTGATAACACGTGAGCGGCCTATTTTTGCGAAACCCGGTACTAAGAAGAATGTACGATATATTATTGGCGATAACTTTCTAAATTTCTGGTTTAAATACATTGAACGGAACCGTTCTTATATTGAGCTACAGAACTTTGAAGACCTTCGTCAACTAGCAAAGGCTGATTATCAGACTTATTCAGGTAGAGTATTGGAGAAATATTTTAAACAGAAATTAGCAGAGGAAGGAGGGTTTAAAGAAATTGGTTCCTGGTGGGAAACTAAAAGTTCTGCAAACAAGGAACGATTAAACTCTTTTGAAATTGATATTGTCGCTCTCAAATCAAGTGGTAAGAAAGCTCTTATAGCAGAGGTTAAACGGATGCCAGAGAATAATTATGTCCATTCAACTTTCATGGAGAAAGTGGAGCATTTAAAACACAAAGAAATGGCGAAATATGATATTGAAACACGAGTCTTAGGCCTAGAGGATATGTAATTTTATTCAAATAGAGTGATGGACGGTGCTCTTAAAGAATTCCCCCAGCTACAACTAATTGTAACAGGGGGAATGGTTAGAGCTTATCAAGTTCGTTTATTTCAATTCATTTGTATTACCATTCAATTTGCTGGTCCTCATCTGGAATTTGCTTATTGAAATTTCTTTCAAGCATCATCGTCCCTTGAACCTTATAATAAATGGGCTCGGGTGCGGATGTTACATCTGCAAAATCATAGTCAATGGTGAATGAAACATAACGATGCATCAAATAAGGGCGTGTACTATCCATAATTTCTGCGACAGAATAATTGGGTATGACATTATTTTTGAAGTAGATTTCTTCCTTGTGTGGAGCTGTTATATCTACCGTCATATTTTCTTCATCAAAATGCATACAGATTTTATATGTTTCACGCTGTTCCAATTCCTCTCCCATCAAGCCTGCATAAAAGAAAATCGTATTATCATCTACTACATAGGCAGTACGCGTATTCGTAGTTAACGGCTTTTTATCAAAACTTCCATCTTGATTCTTGATGTACACTTCCATTGTTGTGGTGGAATACGAACCAGAATAGTCATTGAAAGGAATGATCTTTAACAATGCTTTTGCATAATTCTTACGCGGATGACTTTGGTAATTGTATGAGGCATTATCTACAATAGTTAATGGCAATACCCATTTGTTTACCATATTGAGATTATTTAATTTAAAATCTACATCAAGTAATGCCACATTAGAACCCGCCGGAATATGAATAACTTCCGGAAATTCAAACTTATTTTCCTCTAAAGCTTCATACCACAACTCTTCGCGCGTACTAAATCGTTCTCGATTCAAAGTATTCAAAGTATCTAAGTCTACAGCAACGTGGATATCCATATCCTTTTGATTTGTGTTTGAACCACTAACAATTACAGGCAATCGATAGGTCACTTTCCCATCCTCCTTATATCTGACATAGACATCAGTGACTCCGGTATCTGCATTAACAGGAGCTTTGAAGGATATATACGACTCATATTGTTCGTCTTCCCATTCATTGTTGCATGAACTGCATAACGCAGTAGCAACTAATATTATCAGATAAACGTATAGCTTTCTCATTTCACATTCTTTTTAAGATTAATCATTATATGTCCAACCCGGATTCTGTGTCAATAGTTTATTTCGTTTTAGCTCCTCATGTGCTATTGGCCAAAAATATAATTTACGGGAAAATGCCGTAGGCAAGTCATCAATTACCACCGGAGTGTGGAAAGATTCCTTTTGCGCTTCTGTCATTAGTCCATTACATCCATATACTTTTATGGATTCTTCTACATCAGCATCTTTCCATCTACGCAGGTCGAAATAACGCTGTCCTTCACCCATCAACTCTATCTGACGTTCACGTTTCAGTTTTTTGCGGAATTCATTCTTGTTTTGATATACTGTTTCAGAATCATAATCTGGTACACCTGCACGACAACGGATTGGACGGATGCCTTTTTTCAATTCGCCTTCGTTGCGTATGATCGTATAGGTCGTAGAACCATCCCAGGAAGGAATATTATATGTATCACTCAATTCGTTCACTGCCTCTGCATAAATCAGTAGTATTTCTGCATAACGGATGGCTGGTTCTGCTTTTGTAAGTATATTAGCACCATAATTGGTATCGTCCGGATGCACGAATTTCTTAATACCTATACCCGTGCGAAGCCATGCTCCCGTACTTACAAATCCATCGTTTTTACCACGATAATAAAACACTTGTACATCTATATCCTTAATATGGTCTGTATTCAATTCGTTTTTTAACAGTGACCATACACTACCGTTAAAAGCTACTGACGCATAAAAACGCGGTTCACGTTTAGCATACTGTTTAGAAACGTTTTCACGTAGATGCTCATATCCTCCTTCCGTTCCGGCTTCCTGTTTAGTGACAAATCCTTCTACGCGTTTTCTTGCATCGCTCCGCCCTGGAATTCCTAGTTCACGCTCTTTACCCGGACAATCTGTTCCATCACTCATATAATATGCATCACACATTTTCTGGGTCATTCCATAAGAATTATCCCCATTGCCTACCGACTTCGGCAACTGATGACGAGTCATTGCAACAAGACTGTTATCTCCTTGGTTTCTTCCACGACTGAAAATCAATTCAGGATTAGCATTCATTGATAACGCTCCGTTAAAAACTGCACGATAGGATTCAAAAGGGTCTATATCTTTATAACCATCCGGCCAGTTAGATTCGGAGAAATCACCATCTTTATATGGAGAAACAGTTTTGGGATATCCAGCTGATTCATTATCAGTTGCATTGGCATGATATAGCTCGTAACGGTGTCCGTTATTATTTCCCGGGAGTTCCATCACGTCTTTTGCGGCTGCCGCTGCTCTTGCCCACTTATATTCATTATATTCTTGTGCTATCAAACATCTTCCGTCATGATCCACCAAGTCTGTAAATTTATCAGTATCTTCCGGACGAGGGTTATTAATCGGACTGGCCGCATACAATAATGCTCTTGCACGTGCAGCCAATGCCGCACCTCTCGTAGGGCGTGATATATCATTCACACCTCTTTCCAGTGGAAGATCTTTAGCTGCCAATACCATTTCTGAAGCAATATATTCTACACATTCATCGTAAGAGTTACGTTGACGAGCTAAGTTATCATAGCTGTCTGTATAATCAAGACCTTCTTCCGGCAATAAGGGAACAGGACCATATCTTCGAAGTAACAACCAATAGTAATATGCACGTACAAAACGTGCTTGTGCTTTTAAATCAGCTTTCTCCTCCTCTGTATATCGTGTATTCATATGGATATATTGTATAAAAAGAGAAGCCTGACGGATACCTTTATAACTTTGTCCCCATGAATGACGCCAATTTTCATCATACGTACCTGTTCTGAATTTTGTATAATCAGCACCGGCTCCGGAATAAATATCATCTGCAAAGCACCACATGATATTATCTCTGGTTGAAACTTCCATGTTCTCCCCGCTAAGATAAGAGTATGCATTTGCCAACCACTGCTCTGTACGTGTCTTGTCAGTGAAAACATCTTCCAAGGTTGTACGGTCCTTAAAATATTTGTCTGAATCTAAATTGTCTGCACAGGATACAGTGCCTAGTCCCAGCAAGACATATATACATATATTATGTAGTTTCTTCATTTCAATGTGTTTATTAGATGTTAACAGTTAGCCCTAAAGTGAATGTTTTTGAAAGTGGGTATTGCTGTCCATTAGTACTACCCATCTCCGGATCCCATTCCTTGAATTTAGAGAAAGTCAAGATGTTAGTTCCAATAAAGAATACGCGTATCTTATTGAATTTAATCTTGTTCACAATTGATTTAGGCAAGGTGTAACCCACTTCTAACGTCTTCAAACGCAGGTAAGAGCCATCACGTAACCAAAAAGTTGATTTTTGCTGATTATTTTCATTAGCGCCATAACTTAGACGGGGATAAGAAGCATTTGGATTCTCATTGGCAGGAATACCAATGATAGCTGCTGTCTGTGCGTCTATCCAGCGGTCAGCGACAAGGTTCTCCAATACATTTCCCCATTGACTATCTTTGAAAGCAAACACTGTTGATCCATCAATAAAGAATGAAGACTTACCGGCTCCTTGAAAATGAACATTAAAATCAAAGCCTTTCCATTGTGCAGAGATACCAAATCCGTAAATCAAATTAGGTTTGGTGGTCGCACCGATAGCTACTTTGTCACCGTCATTGATTACACCATCACCATTGACATCTTTATATTTTACATCACCCGGCTGAACTTTCCCCCATTTTGTTTGTTGCGGACTATTTCGTATATCATCGTAATCCTTGAATAATCCTAATGCAATTAAACCTTTAGCTTGATTTACACGGTAGCCTCTTTGCATCTGATAAGGATAAACTGAATTTTCTTCATCCTTTTCCAATATTTCATTTTTGCTGTAAGTAAAATTACCACGAACAGTGAGATTAACCTTATTTATTTTCTGTTTATAGGCAAAATTACCATCAAAACCTTGAGAACGTACACTGCCTACATTCGCTTTCGGGTTACTTCGTACTCCTACCATACTTGGCAAAAACTCACGTGCCATGAAAATTCCATCACGCTGTTCGTGGAAGTAATCAACTGTTGCTGTAAATTTATCGTTAAACAAAGATAAGTCTACTCCTGCATCATGCTTGGTAGCAATTTCCCATGTCACATTCTCTGATGCTAAGTCCAAATAAGTAAGACCATCATAAGAATTTCCGTATGTATAATCTCCCCAATCCCATCCCGGGAATGTTTCCTCCACATCCTTTCCGTCTTTTTTTACCATATGTTTGGTGGCTAGGGTATACAGGTAAGGAAATCGTTGTCCAAGTTGGTCATTACCGACCTTGCCATAAGAATAGCGGAGCTTGAACATATTCATCCATTTCAAATGTTTTTTGACAATTTTTTCTTCGGCTATGTTCCAAGCCACAGAAAAGGCGGGAAAGAAACCGAAACGATGTCCGTCAGCAAAATTTTCCGAGCCGTTATAACCGAAGTTGAAATCGACAAAGTAACGGTAATTCCAGTTGTAACTGGCACGTCCGGCTACCCCCATGTGACGTTTAGCAATTCCTACTTTCACATCGGTCTCATTATCTTTTGAATAGACAGTAGTTCTGTAGGCATCTTGGCTATATTTTAATGTTCCGTTTATATGATGTGCTTTGAATGAACGGTTATAGTGTAAAATAGCTTCAAGAAATTCCCTGCGATCACCAGTTGAATTGCTAGTCTGTGTCATTTCTCTTTCTTCCTGTTTTCGCTCATAGACGATTGCACCGTTTTCATCGCGATTACGCATTGCACGCCATGTTTCCGGCATTTTCTTACGGATAATTTCATTATCATTGTTTATGTCAAAGCCAAATCTTCCTTCAAAACGTAGTCCTTTGGTTATGAAATTCAATTTTTGTTCTAAAGAAATATTGGTCTGTACTTTATTATTCCAAATTTCCCGGTATCCTGTCTGTGTAGCAATTACCCATGGGTTTGCACGTGCATCTTCTACTGCAAATGCTGGTATATATCCATTAGAGTACATCACAGGAATACTGATTGGATTTTGGTCCATCAATGATTTCCATACATTTCCTTCTTGTCCTGGAGCATTACGTTTTTTCAGCGAACCGGATACTCCGACTTTGACAAGTGTACTTTTAGTAATATCGATATCTGTATTCAAACGATAATTCCAGCGTTGACTGCTAGGGTTGGTGTTGTAATCCTTACGCATAGATTCGTCCGTCTTATACATTCCTTCTTCATTGATATAACTAAGAGATACAAAGTAGCGTGCAGTACTTCCACCACCACTCATATTCAGATTAGCACGATAGGTCATGGCTCCGTCTTTTAGTAATACGTCCATCCAGTCCACATTCGGATAGAGATCCGGATCAAGTCCTAAACGCAGAATTTCTAATTCATCATCTTTGTAGATTCGTTCTTTATTACGGGTAATACATGCCTCATTCATCATTCTGGCATAACTGTAACCATCCGCAAATTCAGGTGTCATAGTTCGTGTATTATATGACGTCTCTACTTTAGCATTAATATTAACCTTTCCCTCTTTACCATGCTTAGTCGTAATAAGAATTACTCCGTTAGCACCACGAGGACCATAAATCGCCGTAGTGGAAGCATCTTTTAAAACAGTGAATGATTCAATATCTTCAATGTTTATTTCATCCAGACTACGTTCGAACCCATCGACCAATACAAGTGCAGAACTATTTGCACCAAAGGTGGAAATACCGCGAATCCAGAATTCGGAAGTATTCAGTCCCGGCTGACCAGAATTCTGCATAGCGAGAACACCTGCAACATTACCAGCTAAGGCATTAGACAAGTTGGCAGAAGGATTTGATTTTAGATCATCTATATTCACCGTAGTCACCGCACCAGTTACTGTTAATTTCTTCTGTACACCGGTTCCGGTAATCACAACTTCATCAATCACACTGGCTTCCGACTCTTTCATCACTACATCTACTATATGTTGCTTTTTTATCAGCACTTCTACATTATTAAAGCCAATATATGAGAATACTAATTTTGAAAATTCTTCAATACTAATCTTATAGCGTCCATCCATGTCTGTAATAGCTCCTAACCCAGGCTGGTCTTTGACAGTCACATTGACACCAACCAGTGGTTCTTTCTTCTCGTCCGTCACCACCCCTGTCACCACAACTTTTTTTTGAGCAAAAACAGTTGTAGAAATCAATAACAAGCAGATGGTTATAAAATTTTTTATTTTCATGTGTTTTTATATTATTCGGTTATTCTCTAGCTTCGTTAGGAATGTTTGTGTCTGATTGGTTTTCATCCGATGATTCTCCATTGAGATCTTCCGGCATTTCCTCCATTGCAATTTTACGAATACGATGATTTTCTACATCCCCAACATAGAATGTCTCTGTATCTTTGTCATAGGCTAAAGCCACTGGGGTATTAAAGCGCGCTGTTTCACGTACTGGTCCATTTATATAACCATATTTCCATACGTTAACACCAGCAGAACCTCGTCCGGCGAAAGTAGATACAACGCCTTCAGGAGTCAGCACACGAATACAATGGTTCTTAGAGTCTGTGAAATAAAAATCATAACAGTCTTCTTTTCCTTGACTCTCATAATCTTTATTAAAAACAAAGACTCCCTGTCCCGGAGTATTCAGCCGGGCTCTTGTTCCTGCCAAATCCTGATAGTTAGCATCTCCTGATTTACCACATACAATGTACGGAGTAACTAGTCGATTATTGACTTTATCATAATTAGAACGGAGTATATAATGTTTCTGGTGCATTATTATATATACATATTTGCCATCAGGATGAGGAACAAAACTAATATCAGTATCAGTCTCCGGAAGAGCAAATAAATAATCATCAGAATCTGTAGCAGGAGGAACGACATTGTGTTCATATCCATTCTTAACGAAATCATATTTGTAGACAAAGCACTTCGCTTTCTGATAATAAATAATATCTCCACTAAGAGGATGAATCATTGAGGAGTAACATCCGGGGCCTTTTGTTAATTTCTGTGCCGCATCAAGACTTCCATCTTCTTTACGCTTCAGTATAATATTACTTGTAGACGTTGCTCCTCCTTTTGGGGTAGCTATCACCATGTCTTTTGTTTTTGTCCATGATATAGTATGTAAACGATCCACCCCATAAGCGGATATAGCCATTGTTGATATATGCTCTTTTGCTAAATCCAACACACGTAGGGGCTTCTTATTAGCACCGGCTCCGTTGTCTTGAGACAAATAAAGAATATTGTGGTTTTCAGGGTCGAATGAAAACCATGTGGGATTATCTATTTTACCACAGTCTGCGAAAGAAGCATCAGGCGTATCTTTTCCATTACCGTCTTCATCTACAGTTCCACATAAAGTCGTTACCACTACTTGCGGCTTGTATTTGTATTTTGTTGGTGCCTCAATAGTTTGTTCTCCTACTTTTACTTCTATAGTACCTTCATAGCAATGTTCTGGGGTAATGCAATATATACTGTTCCCCTTTACACTTACAATAGCTGCAGACTTTCCACCAATTTTAACTGAAACGACGGCAATATCTGTTCCAAAGTTACTGCCATAAATAATCATTCGTGTTCTCGCTCCCCCTTCTTCAGGAGTAAACTTTGTCACTACCACCGGTTGGTTCGGATCATAAGGTGTGGTTGTTTCGTCTTTATCGTCTTTACAACTGCCCAAACAGATTATAAAGAACACAAATAGCATCCTCCATGGAAGCTCCATGCTTCCATGTCTCATTGTTCTACCATTCATAATAAATTAGATTTAAATTATTGATTATTCAACATCTTATCCATTAATACCTGCATCCAATATCCTCCGATTACCGAACGCGCTCTGAAACCGACCCATTTGCCACTGTCTGTATGGTGCCAATCACTGATAGGTACACGTGATACTGTTTCATTGATATATTTATAGACAGGATCAGAGAGTTTTTCAAAGGTTACTTGATCTGAAGACATAGCTGCCGTCCACATTATCCAGTCGGATTTTGTGTATTCTTTGCGAGAATCCAACGGTAACCCATAAGGATTCTGCTTTGTCAAGTAGTAGTTTATTTCTTTTCCGATTACATTATTAGGGAATAAATTCAGCTTCCATAACTTATCCCAAACCATATTATATTTTTGACTCCAGGTATCTTTACGGTCAAAAGCCAGACGGTAATGATCTCCCTCATTCGCCATTTCCTCCCATTTCACCGCCATATTCTTAGCTATCGCTGCATATTTATCAGCTACATCATTCAAACCAAGTATACGAGCCATCTCGCTATATCCGGCTACACCCATGATTGCTTTCACAGAAAGGTTCGCATTATGAGCCCAATGTCCGGCGAAGTCATCCGTGCAAAGTTGGTTTTCCGGG
>NZ_QTNF01000018.1:42958-117072 GCF_003603455.1 Bacteroides sp. AM37-9
GTCCGGCGAAGTCATCCGTGCAAAGTTGGTTTTCCGGGTCCTGTCCAGACTAAATTGTCGTTTGTTAACTGATTGAAATACAGTAGAATATGTTCATATTGTATTGTCTTTGTGTTGTTGTGGCTATTAAATGAAGTACAAAATTCTAATTTATGAGCAGACTTTTAATAAATAAAAAGTTAATGGATAAATGTAGTGGTAGTCTAAGATGAGAAATGGACTAATCTGAAAAAATGAATATTTTTCCTCTCTCTCTTTTCATTTATCCATGTAATTTCTTTTATGACATAAAAACTAGCAGCATTTTAAGATATTAAAAATCAAATAGATTGAATAATTACTCTTGTTGAATGAATTCGACGTAAATAAAGCTTTCTGGAATGATTTATCTATCTTTTTATGCTATTTTGCAGAGAAATGTTATTGTGTGATAGCTTAAGGTAATAAGGAAAGTAGATGTTAGAACTCCATTCAGGAGTCCATAGTGTGGTTTATTTTAAACCAATAAGTAGTTTCTTTTAAAGGTAGGAGATGTTCCTTTTAAACCAACGACATGTTTCATTATATCAAAACTTGTTTTCGATAGTAGGAAAAAATACATGTTTATAAAGAATTATGCTATATATATTCAATAAAAGGAATATATATAATGTAAATGTGACTTTCTTTTTTCTATTTAGCAATTCAATAGAATCTTAATTCTTCTGCATATATGAAAAATAGAACATAATTTGAAATAACTAAGATGAAATATTTCAATCTTTACCTGGCAAGTTTAGCTCGAAGTTCTTTTAGTCTTTTTGCAGCCTGTAGATTATCAACCTTTATATATCTCATAAATGCAGATGGACTCTTATGCCCGGATATGCGCATAAGTTCTCCGGCAGGAAAGCCGGATAAGTACATATTTGTGCAAAACGATCGTCGGCAAGTATGAGAAGAGATCATCTCCCATTTTTCATAGACTCTCTTTTCCCGTTCTTTCCCTTTCTTGCGAACAACTTCGATCTTCTGTTTTAGTTTTGCCCTTCGCCCTAATTCTTTAACCCTTTCGTTGAATATATATCTAGGAATTTTAGGTAAATCATAGTTGTACTTCTTGAGTATTTCCGGTACATAATCGATCATAGGAATTATGACAGCTTTATGCACTTTTCTCTGTTTGAGATTTATAATCTCATTATCTAAGTCAATATGTTCGGGACTTAATGTTGAGAGATCACTATATCGTAGTCCTGTAAAACACCCAGTAATAAAAACATCTCTAATCTCTTCCAATTGCTTATCATCTGACAAGTCTAACTCGTGTATTGTTGAAAGTTCCTTTTCACTTAAATAAATAGCATCAGTTTCTTCTTCTACGACCTTAAAATGCTTCAAGTCAATTGGAGGAATAACTCCTTTATCTATTTGATAATTAACAAATCCCTTTAACAAACGTATAATTTTTCCTGCAGAATTAGTGAGCAAGCCAACACTCCCATCGGGCTTTATAACCTTATAAAATAAATAGTCCATGAATTCATTATAAAATATAAGATTCAAGTTATGAAAAGTAATTGGTTGCGATGAATGTTCTTTGAAAGCGATCAGATGTTTGCGAAGTGTTCGGTAGTCCTTTATTTGATCTGCAGAAACAACTGGAGCTTTTTCTGTAATATATCTTTCTAATGCGTCAAAGATATCTACCCGATTAGGACGTAACTCATATTCTCTATTCTTTTTTAGTTCAAGTAAAACAAAATCTACGGTTGGACTTATTCCGTTTATCTTAGCATATGTAAGAATTTCTCCAAGCTTGGATGTTATTCTAATCAGGCAGGCATCAATTTCATCATAGTTTGGACAAGCGCGCTTAATCCATCTCTTTTTAGAATCCCAGTGTTCCGGTTTAATACTGTATCCAGTAGAGATAAGCGTACGCTTAGTTCGATTGTAGTTATATCGAACATAAAGGACAGTAGTCCCCTCTCGAGTGACGTACCTAGGTTTAATATATGGAGTATATTTTGCGATAGTAAAATCTGTATTGCTTTCGTATTGCAAAGTTACAAAAGCTATCCGAAATGAGCAATATCTCATCGTTAAAAGCTAGAACCTCCAAAAACATTGTACTATCTTAATAAAAGTGGATAAATATTGCTCAAAAAGGAAAAAAACTACTCAAAGCACACTGTAAGAGACTTATTTTGCACTTTAAAAACACTCAAAATATGAAAAAAGAATAGATTTTGTCCTTTCTTGAACACAGATTTTCCTAATATTTAGCATTAATTCCATTATTTTGTAGTGTTGCAAATAAAATGCTATGGAAAAACAAATGGATTTGTATGACTCCTGGGTCCTACCTGAAACACACAATTCTATATAAACTTTTCCTCTAGCATTTATAAATATTCGACAGTACTGATTTTAATATATTATTTAGGTATAGCGATAAGAAAGGTAAGATTGCATTTAAAAGGTAATAGTAAGAAGGTAAAAAGAGAAATAAAAGAAAACGTAGGGTTTGTTTTTCTTTATAGGTAAACAAGATTGTAGATGGGTAACCTTAAAATTGTAGATTAATTAGAAAATATTTATGAAGAAACTACTAACAGTAATGGCCTTTTCGGTCGGTTTATTCGCAAATGCTCAAACCGGCAACTTATTTAAACCAGTAAAAGAGATAGCGCTACGTACTCCATCGGTACCTATCGTTGTTTCAGATCCTCACTTCTCTATCTGGTCTCCTTATGATAAATTAATGGAAGGAAGTACAGAACACTGGACTACAGCTAAGAAGCCATTAGTAGGGGCTTTACGCGTAGATGGTAAAGTGTATCGTTTCCTAGGTAAAGATCAAGTAGCTCTAATACCTATTGCTCCCATGACAAATGTGGAACGTTGGGAGGCTGCATATACTAATAGTCAACCAGCAAATGGATGGCAAGAATTCCAGTTTGATGATAGTAGTTGGAAAAAAGGTAAAGCAGCTTTCGGTAGCCGTGATATGCCACGTGTTCGCACAGAATGGAAAGGAGATAATACAGATATTTATATCCGCCGTACATTTGAAATAAATGATTTGGATTTAACAGAGAATATTTTTCTTATTTATTCTCATGACGATGTATTCGAATTATATTTAAATGGAGAAAAACTGGTTGCTACAGATCTCGTATGGAAGAATAATGTAAACCTAAAACTTTCAGATGAAGCCAAGAAAAAACTTCGTAATGGCAAAAATGTGATTGCAGCGCATTGTCATAACACAACTGGAGGATCTTATGTGGATTTTGGTTTATATCGTGAAAAGAAAAATGCAGTAACATTTGAAAATGAGGCTGTACAGAAATCGGTAGATGTACTAGCCACTTCCAGTTACTATACATTCACCTGCGGACCTGTCGAATTAGATGTTGTATTTACAGCGCCTCAATTGATAGATGACTTGGATTTGTTGTCAACTCCGATTAACTACATCTCCTATCGCGTGCGTCCTCTTGATAAAAAAGAGCATGATGTACAATTCTATATAGAAACGACTCCGGTATTAGCAGTGAATGAGACTACTCAGCCTACTATTGCACGTACATTATCGAAAAATGGTATTAGTTATGTAGAAGCTGGCACCATCAACCAGCCGATATGTGATCGTAAAGGTGATTTGATTTGTGCTGACTGGGGATATGTATATCTTGGTAGTGTAAATGGAGCAGGAAAATCTATAAGTTTGGGTGACTATAGCGGAATGAAGGAAGCTTTTGTTAAAAATGGGACTTTAGCTTCAAGTAAGACCAAATGGATTACTCGTCGGGAAGAAAATACTCCTGCAATGGCTTATGTACATAATTTTGGAACTGTTACCAAAGATGGTAAAGATGGTTTCTTGATGATCGGTTATGATGACATTTATTCCATTGAATATATGTATGAGAAACGTATGGGATATTGGAAGCATGATGGTAAAGTAACGATTTTTGATGCTTTCGAAAAACTAAGAGACAACTATCAATCCATCATGGAGCGTTGTCGTGCACTTGATGAGCTTATTTATAGCGATGCAGAAAAAGCAGGTGGTAAAAAATATGCAGAAATATGCTCTGCAGCCTATCGTCAAGTTATTTCTGCTCACAAACTATTTACAGACAAAGAGGGCAATCTGATGTGGTTCTCTAAAGAGAATAACAGTAATGGTTGTATCAATACAGTCGACCTGACCTATCCGTCTGCTCCCCTGTTTTTGGTCTATAATCCTGATTTACAAAAGGCAATGATGACTAGTATCTTTGAATATAGTGCTAGCGGTCGCTGGGATAAACCTTTCGCAGCACATGACCTTGGCACTTATCCAATAGCTAATGGACAAGTTTATGGTGGTGACATGCCGATTGAAGAAAGTGGTAATATGGTGATTCTAACTGCAGCTATTTCGAAAATTGAAGGTAATGCAGATTATGCTAAGAAATATTGGGACATTCTAACGACATGGACTAATTATTTAGTAGAGTATGGACAGGACCCGGAAAACCAACTTTGCACGGATGACTTCGCCGGACATTGGGCTCATAATGCCAATCTTTCAGTGAAAGCCATCATGGGAGTGGCCGGATACAGCGAAATGGCTCGGATGCTCGGATTAAATGATGTAGCAGACAAATATGCGGCTATAGCCAAGAAAATGGCGGTGAAATGGGAAGAAATGGCAAATGAAGGTAGTCATTATCGCCTGGCTTTTGACCGTAAAGATACTTGGAGCCAAAAATACAATATGGTTTGGGATAAGTTGTGGAATCTGAATTTATTTCCTAATAATGTAATCGGAAAAGAAATAAACTATTACTTGACCAAGCAGAATCCTTACGGGCTTCCTCTGGACTCTCGTAAAGAATACACAAAATCCGACTGGATCATGTGGACAGCAGCTATGTCATCAGATAAGGAAACTTTCCAGAAATTCTCTGATCCTGTCTATAAATATATCAATGAAACAGTCTCTCGTGTACCTATCAGTGACTGGCACCATACAGACAGCGGACGATGGGTTGGCTTTAGAGCTCGTTCGGTGATTGGAGGATACTGGATGAAGGTATTAATGGATAAAGTTCAGAATAATCAATAATTTAAATCTAGTGTATTATGAAATGTAAAACTATGAAACATGGGAGCATAGGGTTACAGTGTATGATGTTGGCATTCGTTTTTGCAGTCTGTTTTACTGGCTGCAAAGATAGCAAAGACGAGACATCAGCACCTTATGATCCGAATCAGCCAGTAGAGGTAACTGATTTCACACCCAAGTCGGGAGGTGGAAAGAAAAAGATGATTATCTATGGCAGTAATTTTGGCACAGATCCTTCTCTTGTTTCCGTTAAGGTAGGTGGAAAGGATGCGATTGTTATCAGTGCTAAAGGTACTAGCATTTATTGTTCTACACCGGAGAGTTGTTTTGAAGGAACTGTAGAAGTGAAAGTTGGTGAGCAAGTTGTGATATTGCCTGAAAAATACCAGTATGAACCACAATTGGTGGTGACAGACTTATGTGGTGATGTAGATGAATTGGGTCAGGGCGATATTGTAGAGACTGGACCGTTTGATAATTGCGGAAAGATTGATTATCCTTTTTGGTTTTCTTTCGATCCTCAACATACTAATATCCTATACTTGTCTCAAAATGATAATGAAAGACCTTTAAGGATACTGGATTTGGAAAAGAAAATGATCTACTCTAAAAAATTGAATGACATTAAACGTGCAACTACTATTACATGGACTAATGATGGTGATATGGTATTGGCTACTCCTCAGACTGGTAATTCTAAGAATAGAAACAACATTATCTTAAAGCGTGGAAGTAGTGTGGACGGACTAGATTTCAAAGAGTCTAGTTGGGTAGCTTTGACGCGTGGTAATGCTTGCAATGGCTCTATGGTCCTTCCGCAAACGGGAGAACTTTACTTCAATTATCGTGCAGAGGGTAAAGTGTACAGATATAATTTTGAAGAGAACGGTTATAATAACAATCCGGAAGTTCCTAAAGGAGAAGGGCTGGATGATCTTTTGGCATTTAGCGTACCTAACCAAACCGTTGACTTTAGTATGGTTCCTCATCCAACAGGTAAATATGTGTATATCATAATGCATGAATCGCATTATATACTTCGCTCCAATTATGATGATGAAACAAAAAAATTAGTGACGCCGTACATTGTGTGTGGACAATCCGGTCAGGCGGATTATAAAGATCTTGTTGGTATCAATGCACGTATCAATAGGCCCGGTCAAGGTGTTTTTGTTCTTAATGAGGAGTACAAGGCTGCCAATAAAGCTGATTGGTATGACTTTTATTTTGCAGATAGAGAGAATCATTGTATCCGAGTGTTGACTCCGGATGGAGTGGTTTCTACATTTGCCGGACGTGGTTCCGCTTCCTCAACCAGTTATAAATGGGGTAAGCAAAATGGGGAGGTGCGTGAAAGAGCACGTTTTAATCAACCGACAGCTTTAGCCTACGATGAGGCTACAAAGACTTTCTATGTAGGTGATTGGGGAAATCATAAGATTCGGAAGATTGCTAGGGAACAAGCCTCTGACGATTTAAGCATAGAAGCATCCGATGATAATCAGAACCAAGGAAATCAATAAAAAGAAGAACGCATGAGAATAAAAGAATTTATTACGATTTGTTTGTTGTTAGTCTCAGTTTCTCTCTTTGCACAAGAAAAAACGATTGAGGTGACAGGAGTCGTGACAGACATGAATAAAGAACCATTGGTAGGTGTTAATGTGACAGTGAAGGACAAACCGGGTTTAGGTGCAATAACAGATATCAACGGACGCTACAAGATTAAAACTGAGGAATTTTCTCGTTTGGTATTCTCGTATATTGGTTTCGATACGCAAGAGGTATTGGTGAAACGTCAGAATCTGGTTAATATATCAATGAAAGAATCGGAAGCTAAGGAAATCGATGAGGTTGTAATCACGGGAACTGGTGCACAGAAAAAGTTGACCGTGACTGGTGCCGTGACGAATGTAGATGTCGAGGTTTTGAAATCTAACCCTACAGCCAATCTTTCTAACGCACTGGCGGGAAATGTGTCGGGTGTGCTTGCTATGCAGACTTCCGGACAACCGGGTGTGAACACTTCTGAATTCTGGATTCGAGGTATCTCCACTTTTGGTGCCAATAGTGCTGCATTGGTGCTGGTTGATGGTTTTGAACGTGATTTGGATGAAATTAACATTGAAGATATTGAGTCTTTTACTGTATTGAAAGATGCTTCTACCACAGCAATTTACGGTTCTCGCGGTGCAAATGGTGTGGTTTTGATTACTACTAAACGTGGTAAGGAAGGTAAGATCAAAATCAATGCTAAGGTGGAAAGTTCTTATAATTCGCGCACCATCACACCCGAATTTGCGGATGGCTATAGTTATGCTATGCTGATGAATGAAGCGCGGATTACGCGTAATCAGGAGAGAATGTATCAGGATGATGAAATGGAAATCTTGCGATTGGGGCTTGATCAGGATTTGTATCCGAATGTGGACTGGATGGATGTGCTGATGAAGGATGGAGCCATGACTTATCGTGCCAATCTGAATATGAGTGGTGGTGGTAGCACGGCACGTTACTTCGTATCTCTCAGTTATATTAATGAGGAAGGTATGTATAAGACGGATGAGGCTATGCGCAAGGATTATAATACCAATCCCAGTAGCCAGCGTTGGAACTATCGTCTGAATACAGATATAGACATTACTAAAAGTACACTTGTTAAAGTGGGAGTATCTGGTTCTTTGAAAAAACGTAATGCACCGGGACAAGGTGCTAACGTATGGACTTCCTTAATGGGACAGAGCCCGATCAGTATTCCCGTCATGTACTCTAACGGTTATATTCCCTCACACGGAACGGACGATAATCGCAATAATCCTTGGGTGCTTGCTACACAGAGTGGTTATAAGGAAATCTGGAACAATAAAATTCAAACCAATATTTCTTTGGAGCAAAAGTTGGATTTCATCACGAAAGGTCTACGTTTTGAGGGACGTTTCGGGTTTGATACGAGTAACCAGAGCGAAATAAACCGCATCAGAATGCCGGAAACTTGGCGTGCTCAAAGGGACCGTGATGATGACGGGAATCTGGTTTTTAAGCAACAAAATGCTGAGAAACCTATGGAACAGACTAGTTCTTCGAGTGGTGAGCGTCGTGAATTCTTAGAAGCATTTTTACAATATAATCGGGCGTTCAAAGCACATCATGTGGGTGCAATATTGAAATATACTCAGGACGCTTACCGGACTACAGTTGATATTGGTACAGATGTAAAAAATGGTGTTGCCAAACGACACATGGGATTGGCGGGACGTGTCAACTACAACTGGAACTATCGTTATTTCGTAGATTTCAATTTCGGCTACAACGGTTCGGAGAATTTTGCAGACGGACATCGCTTTGGCTTTTTCCCGGCCTTTTCTTTGGCTTGGAACATAGCGGAAGAGAAATTGATAAAAAAACATCTGAAATGGATGAATATGTTTAAGTTGCGTTATTCATATGGTAAGGTTGGTAGTGATAAACTTAAAATAGGCGATACTGTACATCGTTTCCCCTATTTATATACTATCAAAGATGATGGAAATGGCTGGACTTGGAGTGATTATGGCTCTCCGGACAATGTCTATACAGGAATGCACTATACGCAATTAGCCTCCAACAATGTTACTTGGGAAATTGCAACCAAGCACGATGCCGGTGTGGACCTTTCTCTATTTAATGATAAGTTAACAGCTACTGTAGATTATTTCCATGAACAGCGCGACGGAATCTATATGGAACGTCAATATTTACCTGGTATTGTGGGCGTGAATAGTAATCCGAAAGCTAATGTAGGAAGTGTTCTGTCGAAAGGCTTTGACGGTAACTTTGCTTACAAACAGAAGATAGGAAAGGTTAATCTGACTGTTCGCGGTAATTTCACTTACAGCAAAAACGAAATTTTGGAGAAAGATGAAATGAATGCGGTTTACCCTTATCAAAAGGAGGCAGGTTACCGGGTGAATCAGGCAAAGGGACTAATTGCTTTGGGACTGTTCAAAGATTACGATGATATACGCAATAGTCCTCAGCAGACAGCATGGGGAAAAGTACAACCGGGTGACATCAAATATAAAGATGTCAATGGAGATGGCGTTGTTAATGACGGAGACAAAGTGGCTATTGGTGCGACAACCAAACCAAATTTAATTTATGGATTTGGTGTCTCTGCACAATGGAAAGGGTTCGATTTCAATGCACACTTCCAAGGGGCAGGCAAGTCTTCGTTTTTCATTAATGGTCCTACAGTATACGCTTTTAGTGGCAGTCAATGGGGAAATGTTCTGACAAATTTGGTGAAAAACCGCTATGTTGATGCGGAGACGGCAGCTACATTGGGCATTCCTGCTAATGAGAATCCAAATGCTTCGTATCCTCGGCTTAGTTATGGAGGGAACGATAATAACTATAGAGCTTCTACTTTCTGGCTCAGAGATGGCTCTTATTTACGTTTGAAGACATTGGAGGTAGGTTATACATTGCCTAAATCAATCGTGAACAAAATACGGTTTAATAAAATACGCGTATTTTTTATCGGTACAAACCTCTTGACGTTTGCTAAATTTAAAGAATGGGATCCGGAAATGGGAAGTACTAATGGAGAGAAGTATCCACTTGCCAAGACATTTACTTTGGGATTGACTGTGAATATCTAATTAAATACATGAAAAATGAGAAAGATATATAAACTGTGTATTGGTATTGCGTTGAGTGCGATTATTGTTGCTTGTGCGGATAAACTCGACTCTGATAAATATTTTAAAGACCGTCGTTCTTTGGAGGATGTATTTACTGATAAAGAAAATACAGAAGAATGGTTGGCGCATGCTTACTCCTTTTTAAATGGTTACAATTTGGAAGTATCTATGATGTTGAATACCATCACTAATTTTGCCGATGATATCTATTTTGGAGGTAATAGTCTTGCTGTGTATAAGGAGTTCAAGACTGGTACTTACGATGAAAGCTATCGGCATTCGTGGAGTGAAAGTTATAAAGGTATTCGTCAAGCATCTATCTTTATCCAGCATATTGATATGAACACGAAATTTACCGAAGAGGAGAGGGCCGATCTGAAGGCGCAGGCACGTTTTGTGCGTGCTTACTATTATTGGTTATTGTTGCGTAAATATGGTCCTGTGCCTTTGTTACCTGATGAAGGACTGGATTATACTGCCAGTTATGATGATTTGGCCATCCAACGTAGTTCGTATGATGAATGCGTAGAGTATATCGAATCGGAGATGCTCTTGGCTGCCAAAGATTTGCCTCTGAACCGAGCTCTTAATCAGGGCGCGCGTCCTACACGCGGAGCGGCATTGGCGGCTCGTGCCAGAGCGTTGTTGTATTCGGCAAGCCCTATTAATAACCCACGTCCGGGGGAGGCAGATAAGTTTTCGGATATGGTAGACTATGATGGAAATTGTCTGATGTCTCAAGAATATAATGAATATAAGTGGGCAAAGGCAGCAGCTGCGGCCAGAGATGTAATGGAACTTCCCGGGGAAAATAACGGACGTCGTTATGAGCTTTATCATAAGAAGGCTACTGACATTGCCGAACCTGGATATCCTGCTACCATTGCTCCTTATCAGGATGGTGATTTCTCGACAAAAACATGGAATGAAGGTGGTTATAGTGATATATATCCTTACGAATCTTACCGGTCGGTTTTCAACGGTGCGTTAGCGATGTATCAGAATCCGGAGCTGATTTTCAGCCGTGGACGTAACCAAGGGGGGAACAGTTTGGTTGAAATGGTGAAACTTCAAATGCCGAGAACATTAGGTAATGGAAGCAATGCTTATGGTATGACAATAAAGATGTGTGATGCTTACTATATGTATGATGGCTCGGAGTTTAACCGCCAAACCTTTTTGGATACCTGTCAGGTTGGAAATCGTTTTGTGACTAAAAAGGAAGGAGAAGCAGGAACATATCCTCATTTAAAGAAGGGGGTGTGGAAAGAGTATGCATGGCGTGAACCGCGTTTCTATGCTTCCGTTTCGTTCAATGGTTGCGTGTGGCCTTTACTAAAAAATGCAGAGACAGTTGATTATAAAAATGACGTTGAGAAACAAGTTAACTATTATTACGGTATCAATACGGACGGTTTCTCCGGTACTGGTGTCTATTTACGATCCGGGATTGGTATCATGAAATATGTGCATCCGGATGATACGAATCGTAAGGAAATCAAAGCGAAAGCGGAGCCTGCTATTCGTTTTGCCGAAATCCTGTTGATTTATGCTGAAGCACTGAATGAATTGGAAGACGGCTCTTCATACGACATTTCGTCATGGGATGGATCTACTACTTATTCTGTCAGCCGTGATATTAATGAAATGAAAAAAGGTATCAGACAAGTACGTCGCCGTGCAGGTGTGCCTGATTATACAATGGTAGAATACCAAGACCGGGATGTATTCCGTAAGAAATTGAAACGTGAACGTCAGATTGAACTTATGGCCGAGGGGCAGCGCTATTTTGATTTACGTAGATGGAAAGATGCAGAAGTGGAAGAGTCCAAGAAAAATTACGGATGTAATTTCTATATGTCGGACACAGAGGAGCAGAGAGAACAATTTTATACTCCGATTGAAATTGCAGACTTACCTACTGCTTTCTCGCGTAAACTCTATTTCTGGCCTATCAGCCATGATGAGTTGAAACGTAATAAACGGTTGACGCAGAATCCGGGATGGACGTACAATGATTAATCTCCTAATAAGAATATGATATGAAAAAAATATATATATGCTTAAGTTTATTGGCTGTCATCGTCTTGGGAACCGCTTGCAATAATGAGTGGGAAGATGAACAGTATGAACAATATGTGTCTTTCAAAGCGCCTATTGCTTCAGGAGGTGATGGTGTTACTACCATTTATGTAAGATATAAGGACAATGGAAAGGTGACTTATCAGCTACCTATCATTGTCAGTGGCTCTACAGTGAATGGACAAGATAGAGATATACGTATAGCAGTGGATAAGGATACGCTGGAAACACTGAATATTGAGCGTTTTAGTCTTTATCGTCCGGAATTGTGGTATACGGAAATGGAGGAAGATAAATACGAATTCCCCGAAACAGTACATATTCCTGCCGGTTCGTGTGTAGAGCAATTGAATATAGATTTTAGTTTACAAGGTATTGATATGTTGGAGAAATGGGTTTTACCATTGACCATTGTTGATGATGGAGCCTCTGATTATCAGAGTCATCCGCGTAAGAACTATGCAAAAGCTTTGTTGAAAGTGGTTCCTTTTAACGATTATTCCGGTTCGTACACGGCTTCTTCCATGAAAGTGTACACCTATATAAATGGCAAGCCTGACAACAACGCGAGAACGACGAACAAGCGTACAGGATATGTGATAGATAACAATTCCGTATTCTTTTATGCAGGCCTGATTAATGAGGATATGGATAAAGACATACGTAAGAAGTATAAAATTAATGTACATTTTAAAGAGGATGGAACATTGGATATGGAGCCGGACGATCCAACAAACGAGATGGAATTCAAACTGATAGGAACACCTATCTACAGTAGTACATCGATTATGGACGCTACCCGTCCTTACTTGGAACGCCGTTATGTTCAAATTATGTTTGAATACGATTTTCAAGATTTTACCTATGGTGGAAGTGGTACGGAAGTTATTCCTATCAAGTATAGAGTAGAAGGAAGCATGACGCTTCAACGGAATATCAATACGCAGATTCCGGATGAAGATCAACAGATTGAATGGTAATCTTATAAATGAGTAGAGGTAGGGAAGATATTAGGAATAGTGTCTTCCCTATTTTGTTTATATATGGGGTTAGATTAGCTGTTCCTCATCTCTGTTTACCTGTTTTTTTCCTTTATTGATTTGTATTTTTCCCTTTCTCTTAAAAAACTTCTCTACTTTTGCTACATAAGTCAGTCACACGAAACCGACAAAAAGCATAGTTAATTAAATCAGAATAATTATGAACATCAAAAAACATTTGCCTTGGTTGGGAGCTTTATTACCCGTGGCCAGTATGCAGGCAGAGACAAAACCCAATGTGGTCGTCATCTATGTAGATGATATGGGAATCGGAGATATCGGTTGTTATGGAGGTAAGTTTGTTTCTACTCCGAATATTGATAAGATAGCGCAGGACGGATTGTTATTCAATCAGTATTATTCATCCGCACCGGTCAGCTCACCTTCACGTTGCGGATTGACAACAGGCAAATTCCCGATTGAAGTAGGAATTAATACCTTTTTAAATAATAAAGCCAGCAACAAGAATTGTGAACAGCGTAACTTTTTGAGTGACAAGAATCCTTCCATGGCACGTGCTTTCCAAAGTGCAGGTTATGCCACCGGACACATAGGTAAATGGCACATGGGAGGCGGGCGCGACGTACACAATGCACCTTCTATTAAAAATTATGGTTTTGACGAATATATATCGACGTATGAAAGTCCGGACCCGGAACCGGCAATCACTGCTACGAACTGGATATGGTCGGCCAAAGACAGTGTAAAACGCTGGAGACGTACCGAGTACTTTGTAAATAAGAGCATCGACTTTGTCAAACGTCATAAAGACCAGCCTTTCTTTTTGAATCTCTGGCCGGATGATATGCATACCCCTTGGGTACCGGAATTTAAGCAAAAGGATAATAAAAGCTGGAATACGGAAGAAGCCTTCATCCCTGTTCTTGCTGAAATGGACAAACAGATCGGACGTTTTATCAAAGCATTGGATGAGTTGGGATTGTCGGAAAATACAATCGTGATTTTCACTAGTGACAACGGACCGGCACCCAGTTTCCAATCCGCTCGTGCTGCCTATTTAAGAGGAACGAAGAACAGCCTTTATGAAGGTGGAATTCGTATGCCGTTCCTTATAAAATACCCCAAGAAAATAAAGGCTGGACAAGTGAATAATGAGAGCGTACTGTGTGCAGTCGATTTATATCCCTCTTTATGTGCGATAGCCGGAATTGAAACAGAGAAAGGTTATCAGGGAGACGGACAAAATTATGATAAAGTTCTTTTGGGCAAATCGAAAGCTAAACGTAAAACGGATTTGATGTGGGATTTCGGTAGAAACCAATTCTTTAAGAAACCGGGAAATGCAAACGACAGAAGTCCTCATCTGGCTATACGCAGTGGCAACTGGAAGCTATTGATAAATAGCGATGGAAGCGATGCACAGCTGTACGATATTGAAAAAGACAAATTCGAGAAGAACGATGTGGCGCAGTCGCATCCGGAAGTCGTAGCTAAGTTGAGCAAAAAAGTATGTAAATGGTTTGAGGAAAACAAAGACAAAGGAAAAGAGTAATACAGTGAAAAACAAATTATAAACCAATATTAAACTTATGAATTCTAAATTATTACTATTACCGACCGCCTTGATGGTTGCTGGCCATTCTGCAGCAGAGGCGAAAGGCAAGAAATCGGACAAACGTCCTAATATCTTGGTAATTCTTGCAGATGACCTTGGCTATTCCGATCTGGGATGCTATGGTAGCGAGATTCATACTCCTAATTTGGATAAACTGGCACAAGAAGGAGTACGCTTTAATCATTTCTATAATGCAAGTCGTAGTTGCCCGACTCGTGCTTCCCTGTTGACGGGACTTTACCAGCACCAAGCCGGAATCGGACGAATGACCTTTGATGCTCACTTGCCGGGCTATCGCGGAACACTCTCACGCAATGCCGTTACCATTGCCGAGGTGTTGAAAGAAGCAGGATATACCACCAGTATGGTTGGAAAATGGCATGTTGCAGAGACTCCACTCCGTAAAGACCAACGCGAATGGTTGGCACACCGTGTCTTCCATGATACATTCTCTGATTTATGTCATTATCCCGTCAATCGTGGGTTTGATTCTCACTATGGAGTAATTTATGGAGTGGTGGATTACTTTGATCCGTTCAGTCTGGTAGAAGGTGAAGTGCCTATAAAGGAAGTACCCAAAGGATATTATATAACCCAAGCTCTTTCTGACCGCGCTGTGCAGGAAGTGGAAGAATATGCAAAGGATGACAAACCATTTTTTATGTACTTGGCTTATACTGCACCGCATTGGCCGCTGCATGCACTTCCTGAAGATATTGAGAAATATAAGGATACTTATAAAGTAGGTTGGGAAGCTATCCGTAATGCCCGCTACGAACGTCAGAAGCAGTTGGGTATTTTCCCGGGAATGGATAACTTTTTGTCCGAACGTCAGTTTCATGACAAATGGGAAGACAATCCACATGCAGAATGGGATGCCCGTGCGATGGCCGTTCACGCTGCAATGATCGACCGTGTAGATCAGGGTATTGGACAAATTATCGAGGCTTTGAAAAAGACCGGACAGCTTGATAATACACTGATTCTTTTCTTGTCTGATAATGGTTGCAGTAACGAAGACTGCCAGAACATGTCTGGTGGAGAGAACGACCGTCCGGATATGACTCGTGATGGAAAGAAAATCATTTACCCGCGTAATAAACAAGTATTGCCTGGACCACAGACTACATACGCTTCATTGGGAGCCCGTTGGTCTAATGTAGCGAATACTCCATTCCGCTTTTGGAAAGCTAAATCTTATGAGGGAGGTATTTGTACTCCGATGATTGCTCACTGGCCGAAAGGAATTAAAAAGAACGTGGGTGGCATGACATCTGAAATAGGGCACGTGATGGACATCATGGCTACTTGTGTCGATTTAGCGGATGCTGAATATCCAACTACCTATAAAGGACATGATATTCTTCCAATGGAAGGAAAGAGCTTACTTCCTATCTTCAAAACCGGACATCGCAAGGGACACGACTATCTGGGCTTTGAACACTTCAACGAACGTGCTTTCCTTTCCAATGATGGCTGGAAATTGGTTCGCCCGAAAAATAACTCTCAATGGGAATTGTACAATCTGAATGAAGACCGGAGCGAGCAACACGATTTGGCTGCTAAATATCCGGAGAAAGTGGCAGAAATGTCAAAAGCCTACGAAGCATGGGCTAAGCGTTGCATGGTAGAACCTTACCCGGGACAGAAAAAGAAATAACTGTCATTCCATTTAAAACGGAATGAATAGAACATTGAATGAATAATGGGGATGAGGTTGTTCTTGATTAAGAATCATTCATCCTCATTGATATATCTAAAGATCTTATTCTTTTGGGAATAAAAATAAGTACAAATGAAAGTTCCATATAATAATTTGGATATGCAGATGCAGAAGAGTTTCTTAATAGTGTTTATTTTAATAGTGACAAATACAGCAAATCTTGCAGCAAAAAGTTCACCTTGGGATATAGCGGACAAAATAGTAGCAGAACTTAATCCGGTGACTTTTCCTGATAAGACATACAACATTGCTGATTTTGGTGCTGTAGCAGATGGGAGAATGCCTTGCAAAGGTGCTTTTGATAAGGCTATAACACAATGTAGTGATCAAGGCGGCGGTAGAATAATTGTACCTGCAGGAACTTATTATATGAATGGACCGCTGGTATTTAAGAGTAATGTCAATATCCATTTGGAAGATGGTGCTATATTGAATTTTAGTAGTAACCAGGAAGATTATTTGCCCGCGGTAATTACACGATGGGAAGGTACGGAATTGTTTAATTATTCTCCGCTGATTTACGCTTATCATGTACAGAATATCGCTTTGACTGGAAAAGGCACGATAAATGGCAATGGTTCCAAGAAATTTTCTGCCTGGGCTGATAATCAGAATATAGACAAGGAAATACTAAGACGAATGGGACGTGAAAACCTGCCTATTTACAGGCGTATATTTGGAGAGGGTTTCAGATTACGTCCAGGGTTTATCGAACCGTATGGTTGTGTAAATGTGCGTATTGAAGGTATCACAATCAAAGATTCACCGTTCTGGGTGATCCATCCGATATTTTGCAATAATGTTATTGTTCGTGATGTAACGGTTGACAGTCATAATCGGAATAACGATGGTTGTGATCCTGAATCATGCAGCAACGTTTTGATTGAAGGTTGTACTTTCTCCACGGGCGATGATGCTATTGCTATTAAGTCGGGACGGGATAATGATGCTTGGCGTATTGGACAGCCTACTGAAAATGTCGTCATTCGCAATTGCACCTTTTGGTCAAAAATAAACGGGGTATGTATCGGAAGCGAAATATCGGGAGGTGTACGTAATGTATTTATAGAAAATATTAGTATCCTTAAATCATCGAATGCCATCTATTTCAAATCGAATCTTGACAGAGGGGGATATATCGAAAATATTTATGTTCGCAACATACAGGCTGACTCGGTGCGCACAGCTTTGGTTCGCGTAGAACCGAATTATAAGGGAGAGCGATCGGGATTTCATCCTACCTTGTTCAACAAGATTACGGTCGAAAACGTAACTTGTGGGCAAACGAATGAGTGTGCTATATCCATGGCTGGATTCCCGGAACTACCTATAAGAAACATTACGTTGAAGAATATCACCGTAGATAAGGCTGTGTCGGACTATCGCTTGGAGCATGGTGAGAATATTATTTTCGAGAATGTGAGAGTAAATGGTGAAAAATTACCGGAAAAACCAGAAGCGAAAAAGATTAAGAAACTTCGTGTTTTATAAGATATACTGTCATTATTAAGTGCCAAACATACTTGTAATGGGATATTCTTTGAATTAAAAAAATATATAAGGCAACTGACTCGCAATGAGCTAGTTGCCTTTTTGAAAGTAAAAATTACTCTTGTTAGGATAGAAAAGTGAAAATTTTCAGAATGTTCTTGTTCGTATACTTACTCTTTTGTAGTAAGGAATATTATTCTATTTGTCCAATGGTAGAATACCTCATACTTCCTATCTGTCCATCTTTTCCCAGCGTTTCCGCTTGAATAATCAATGGAGTGGAATATTGATTATTATAGCATTCAATCACCGCTTTTCCATTTTCATCAGCTTGTACGGATGGATTCCAGTATAACGTCCGTCTTTTATCAACTTTGTCCATATACAGTTCCTTGGTCGGGTAGGCAGGAGAATAATATTCCAAAGGACGGGTATATCCCTGGATAACGGTTTGTCGGGTACCAAGTACGGCACTCTGACTTTTATTCAACACATCGCGTCTGGGTAGGGGAATCAGGTAGAAAACACTATATTTATCCAGTTTGCTTATATCGACTCCCGTGCTATCGGTCACCTCGGACATCTTTGTATTTTGGATAATGTCGTCATCGATACCTCCAGTGCCTTTGCTAATAATGATAGAGGCCAATCCATCCACCTCGGTCAACATCATTTGAGTTTCTGTTTCGGACAAAATGTGATTATCCATAATATAGCAGATCGGTTTCTGCCGATAAGTAAGCTTGTCATTGCTACGATCCCAATCGAATTGCGGACTCAACTTTTCCATTAATTCCGGAATAGTTGTGACAATCTTCCCATTGTCACGTAATAAATCTACAGAACGGCGTACGTCGTAATAAGCGTCGATGCTTTTCTCATTGATTTTAGTAGCCATATTACTTCCTTGCCGGCGTTTACTTTTTATTTCCACCTCATCCAATACATAAAGTCCTTCTACCTTTCGGATAGAATCCATGTATAGAGAATCAAAACTCTCGGCTTTCTGTTGCCAGTAGGCCAAGTCTTTCCATTCTGGATGAAGCTCCTTGTAGCCGTAAGCCCGCGGAGCGGGGGAGAAATTACGGTCGATCAGGATAGAAGCATCCTTATTACGTTCTTTACCGACTTTCCGGGTTTGGATCACTGCCTCCGTCGTTCCTTCAAAATCTTCCACCGGAATGCTGAAACGGCCGTTTTCATCGGTCACGGTTCCTCCGGTTATGAATTGATCGTCCTTCTTTACGATCACGCTAAGCGCAATATCTTTCAGTTTATTTTTGAGAATGGTTGATTTCACCTGCCCGTTCAGTGCTAATTGTGTTTCCGGCAATTGAAGCGGAGTGAAAGGAGCGGTAGAGATGGCCTGGCTCATGTCGTATTTACGCCATCCGTGCACCATCAATAAAACATCCAGTTCGGTTTGCTTCCGCGGAGACGGAGACGCAAAGTAATAACCGGGTTGATGGATATATCCTTTTAAATCGGAGGTTAATAGCAGGTCAGTGAAAATATTGTTGTCATACTCCAAATAATCCGACCGGACACCATCCCGGATGCTGACCGACAATTCTCCGGACACAGGTTCCCCCTTAGCATTCTTTATTTGCAATTCACAACGGATGGGAGCGTAGGGAGCATACACCTCTTTCAATTTTTTTGTCGATATTTGCAGGGGAGCACGCGGATTGGCAAAGACAAAACGTTCGCACAATGTATTGCCTGCCCGGTTGATGAGGCTGACTTGCAGTACGCCTGCCGGTAGCTTACGGGTGGGTAGAATAAACTCCTGCGGAGCATCCGACCGGCAACTAATCAATTGATGAACATACGGGCGTCCCTGATGACTGATAAATACAGCCAGTGTATCTTGAGGAGTAGCGGCATTACAGAAAACTCTCACCAAAAGGGCACCGGCATTACTGACAGTGCTCAAAACATACCCGTTAGGCAATGCCTGTGGAAGGGTAAATTCATATTTCTTTCCTTGAAAATCGACTTTAGCAATCGCAGGTTGAGCTGAAGGCGTATATTCAAAACGCCCCATTCCATCGTGCAAAGTCTCGAAAGAAGTGATTTCTGCCCCTTCTTTGGTATAGATCGTTCCCGATAATTCGATATTCCCTTCATTTTTACTCTCCGCCTTGAAAGCCACTTGCGAAGTCACCCCCTCCACTAATTGTCCTCCTTCAGGGAAAAAGCGTACATTTAACTTCTCCTCTGTTTCCGACGGACGGTTCTCCATCGACGAACTAAGTTCGTAAGTCGTGATACTACGTTCCAGCTTATCACTATTTGTCAGTTGATAAATAGGAAAAGTGCGCGAAAAGTACTGTGGTTCATTAAAAGCAAGCATCCAGCGGGTATAGGCACGTACCTCGTAATAGCCGGATAACATGGAAGGGGGAAGAATGAATTGTCCGTTTCCTTCTCCCTGTGTCAGTTTGATGATTTGTTTATCTGCTATATGCCCTGTCTGGTCTACCAACTCTACATATAGAGGACGACTGATCTGACTGAAAGTCTGTTGTTCAGCAAGAGTGACATAAGCCTTGAACCAGATCGTATCTCCGACGTAATAACTCGTATTGTCAAAATGCAAATACGCCTTCTCCCGTGGAAAGTTGTTGGCAAATGTTTGTGCCTGGTTCATGTATTGTTGGAATACAACCTTGGCGGGAGGTACTTCTCCTGACACATACGCGGTCAGGAGATTACATACAATGAGTATCAGTATGAATAGTTTGTTCTTCATGATAGCTTACTATTTTATCTTTTTCGGTCTGCTTGGAATCTTTTCGAAGATAGTCTTAATACGCTGCATATCCAGCTTGGGACGTCGGTCATAATAATAAATTCCATTTTTCTCTAAATCAATGTCGGTCAATTGCGTGTAGCAAAATCCTGTAACGTCCGGTGAGGAAGCTATTGTCTGTATCAACCCTTCCAGCCGTTCGTAGAATCCTTCTTCGTTGGTGAGCATACCTCCATACCCCCATGAGTTATCCCGTTTGGTAGATTCTGTCCAAAGTATACCTCCGAATTCTCCGATGAAAAAAGGCTGGTTGTTGTAAAATGCCATTCTGTTGTTAGGCTTCAAGTGCTGTGCAAAACGCATGGCATCAGATTCGTAGTTTCGGATGCTCCATATATCACTCATGAAATGCACATCTCCTGCAATACCGTTCACAGGACGTGAAGGGTCTATGGCTTTGGTCAGTTGATAGGTACCGATGCACAGGCGCATCATTGTACCCGTCAGGAGGGTTAATGCGTCTTCAAGCGGCTGATTGAAGGGAACCCAGGTGATGATTGACGGGTGGTTGCGATCCCGTGTGATAACTTCTGCCCATTCGCTAAGGAAGTTGCGTGATGCTACTTCGTTCTTGATATTCATCCCCCAGTTGGGAGATTCTCCCCAAGTTATAAATCCCAATTTGTCGGCCCAGTAATGGAATCTTTCTTCAAATACCTTCTGATGAAGACGTGCTCCGTTGAATCCGGCAGCTTTGCTTAATAGAATATCATTTTTCAGAGCTTCGTCGTTTGGAGCAGTCCAGAGTCCATCCGGATAATATCCCTGATTTAAGACGAGGCGTTGAAAGTAAGGTTCATTGTTTAAATAGATCATTCCATCTGCCGTATGCACCTTACGCATACCTATATAAGATTTTACCTCATCTACGGTTTCTCCGGTCGGACTTTTGATACTGTAGACAATATCATAAAGGTGTGGATCTTCGGGACTCCAGAGTTTCATGTTTTTAATGGGAAGGATGACAGGAGTTCCGTTGTTACATTTTACAGTTTTTTGAACCACCTTTTTCTGATTGTCATACAAGGTGATTTGAAGCGTCCTATCATTGGATGCCTGATAAAATTCGGGTGTGATGATTAACTGCTCTTCATCAATATCCGGAGTGGTTACGGCTGATTTCAGACCATAGTGAGAAACAGCTTCCATCCATACGGTTTGCCAAATACCTGTGACACGGGAGTAGAAACATCCATAAGGAGATATCCGGGTAGATTGCTTACCGATAGTTTGAAGCCCTGAACGGGCATCATCCGTGACATAAACAACTAGGTTGTGCTTTTGTCCCGCTTTGACGGCAGGAGTTACATCCATTGAAAAAGAAGAACTTCCTCCATAATGACTGCCTACATAATGCCCGTCAATGAAGACTTCTGCATAATAATCGACCGCTCCGAAGTGCAGTATGATTTTCTTTCCCTCCCAGTCGGAAGGTATGGATATGGGACGTTGGTACCACATCTGATTGATAAAATCGGTATAATTCACTCCTGACAGTTTACTTTCAGGACAGAAAGGGACGGTAATCGTATTACTGAATTGCTTGGCTGTTGTTAACCGCCGGCTTTTCCCCGAATTGGAGAAATCGAACTCGTATGACCATTCACCGTTGAGATTAATCCATTCGGATCTTTCAAATTGAGGTCTTGGATATTCCGGACGAGGAATATCATTGGCTGCGTTTAATGTAAAGGATAACAATAAGCCGGCCAAAATCAGATGTGCCTTTTTCATTATTTATTTTTTTTGTTTTGCGTTTTGTGCGCAAAGTGTATTAGTTTATACAAAGATAGGACATTTGACATACAAAAGAGGAAACATATTGTTCAATAAAAGAAAAAAGCTGTTCATTCTAAAAAACATTGGTGGTAACATTGAATCAAATGTTGAAAATAGAAGGGAACTATTGTCTTTTAAATAGGGAATTTTCTTTTCGGGTATCACATATACCTGATTTTGTTCTTTATTGATTAGCATTTTTCCTTCCTTTTCCTTAAACTTCTCTACTTTTGTTTTCCAGATAATTGATAATACTATGGTAAAGAAGAATTTCTTAATGACTGCCCCCTTACTGATGGCATCGTTTTGTTCGGCACAAGAGAAGCCGAATGTCGTACTGATTATGGTAGATGATATGGGTTATTCCGATATCGGCTGCTACGGTGGAGAAATACTGACCCCTAATATTGATGCGTTGGCATCCAAAGGAGTACGTTTCACACAATTCTACAACACTTCACGTTCTTGCCCCGCCCGGGCCAGTTTAATGACAGGACTATATCAACATCAGGCAGGTATCGGTCAGATGTCCGAAGACCCGTTTAAAAATCCCGGCCAGAAGAGTCCGAATGATTGGGGTGTACCCGGATACAAAGGATTCCTCAACCGCAATTGTGTCACAATAGCCGAAGTTCTGAAAGAAGGCGGCTACCATACCTATATGGCAGGTAAATGGCATTTGGGAATGCATGGAGAAGAAAAGTGGCCCTTACAACGGGGATTTGAACGCTTCTACGGAATTTTGGCAGGAGCTTGCAGCTATCTCCGTCCATCGGGAGGACGCGGCTTAACCCTTGACAATACAAAACTTCCGGAGCCGGAAGCACCTTATTATACAACAGATGCATTTACCGATTACGCGATCCGCTTTGTTGATGAGCAGAAAGACGACAAACCTTTCTTCCTATATCTGGCATTCAACGCTCCTCACTGGCCGTTGCAGGCAAAAGAAGAAGATATTCAAAAGTTCACGAAGATCTATCGTGAGAAAGGATGGGATGAAATTCGTGAAGCAAGACGGAAGCGGATGGCTAAGTTGGGAATTATCGACTCGAATACAGAGTTTGCCGAATGGGAAAATCGGAAATGGGACGAACTGACAGAGAAGGAAAAAGATGAAGTAGCCTACCGGATGGCCGTTTATGCAGCGCAGGTGCATTGTGTAGATTATAATGTAGGAAAACTGCTGGACTACCTGAAGAAGAACCGTAAGTTGGATAATACGCTTGTCATGTTCTTGTCCGATAACGGTGCTTGTGCCGAGCCATACGCTGAATTGGGAGGCGGGAAAGTGTCTGAAATCAACAATCCGGCTTGTAGCGTGTTCCCTTCTTACGGAAGAGCATGGGCACAGGTTTCCAATACTCCGTTCCGTAAATACAAATGCCGTTCTTATGAAGGAGGTATTTCTACCCCTCTCATCGTGTCGTGGAAAAGCAATCTGAAGAATAAGAAAGGTGAATGGTGCCGTGTTCCCGGTTATCTGCCGGACATTATGCCGACCATCCTGGAAGCAACAGGAGCCGCCTATCCGGAAACTTATCACGGCGGAAACAAAATATATCCATTGGTAGGCAGTAGCCTTTTTCCTGCTATTCAAAAGAAAGCAGATTCTATACATGAATATATGTATTGGGAACATCAGAACAATAGAGCGATCCGCTGGGGAAACTGGAAAGCAATCCGCGACGAAAAAGGAAAAGAGTGGGAATTGTACGATGTGGTTAAAGACCGTACCGAACGTAACAATCTGGCAGAACAGCACCCTGAAGTGCTTACCAAGTTAGTTGCCGAATGGGAGAAATGGGCGAATGCAAACTTTGTATTACCGAAACATCCGAAGAAATAAATAAAGGAGGAACACAAAATGAATAAATTACTAGTAAGTGCATCCGTAGCTTTGGGAGCTACCAGCCTGTCTTTCGCCCAGCAAACGGAAAAACCGAACTTCCTATTGTTCATAGCCGACGATTGTTCTCATTATGATTTGGGCTGTTATGGCAGTGTTGATTCGAAGACTCCGAATATCGACCACTTTGCCACACAGGGAGTACGCTTCACACAAGCCTATCAGGCCGTTCCGATGTCGTCGCCTACCCGGCACAATCTATATACCGGTTTGTGGCCTGTACGCAGCGGAGCTTACCCCAATCATACTTGTGCCAATGAAGGAACATTGAGCGTTGTACATCATCTGCAACCGTTGGGTTATAAAGTCGCATTGATCGGAAAATCGCATATTGCCCCGAAATCAGTATTTCCTTTCGACCTTTATGTACCTCCTTTGAAAGGTGGGGACTTGAATTTTGAAGCAATTCAGAAATTTATTTCCGATTGCAAGGCGAAAGGCGAACCTTTCTGTCTGTTTGTAGCCTCCAATCAACCGCATACTCCCTGGAATAAAGGCGATGCCTCTCAATTTAATGCGGACAAACTGACACTGCCTCCTATGTATGTAGATATTCCCCAGACTCGCGAGTTGTTTACCCATTATCTGGCAGAGATCAATTATATGGATCAGGAATTTGGCAACGTCCTTTCTATTTTAGATAAGGAAAAAATGACGGATAAATCTGTTGTCGTATATTTGAGTGAACAAGGCAACAGCCTGCCTTTTGCCAAATGGACTTGTTATGATGCGGGGGTACACTCTGCCTGTATCGTTCGTTGGCCGGGAGTGGTTAAGCCGGGAAGCGTAAGTGACGCATTGGTGGAATATGTAGATATTGTCCCAACTTTTGTCGACATAATAGGAGGAAAGCCGCAGGCAAAAGTAGATGGCGAAAGCTTTAAACCGGTATTGACAGGCAAGAAGAAAGCACACAAGAAATATTCTTTCTCCCTTCAGACCACGAGAGGCATCAATGCCGGATCGCCTTATTATGGCATCCGTTCGGTATACGACGGCCGATACAGATATATTGTCAATCTCACCCCGGAAGCTACTTTCCAGAATGTTGAAACAAAATCTCCTTTGTTTAAAGAGTGGAAAAGTCTGGCGGAAACGGATAGTCATGCAAAAGCGATGACGACTAAATACCAGCATCGTCCGGCTATCGAATTGTATGATGTGAAGAACGACCCGTATTGTATGAAAAATCTGGCGGAGGACGCGAAACAAGCTTCTACCATCAGCCGCTTGGATAAAGAGTTGAAACGCTGGATGAAGGATTGTGGAGACGAAGGACAACCTACCGAGATGCGTGCCTTCGAACACATGCCGGGAAAGAGAAAATAAGCCGTCACACATCAAAACGAATAAAACACAGAATGTAATTTATAAATCGTATATCATGAAAAAAGAATTTTTTGGTTTGCTTTGTGGATGTACTCTGCTTCCGGCATTTCTTCATGCGCAGACAGAGCGTCCTAATATTGTGATTGTATTGGCCGACGATTTGGGTTGGGGAGATGTAGGGTTTCATGGTAGTGAAATCAAGACTCCCTGTTTGGATGCTCTGGTGGGCGAAGGAGTGGAACTCGAACGCTTTTACACTTCTCCCATCAGTACGCCTACCCGTGCGGGGCTGATGACGGGACGTTACCCGAACCGGTTTGGTGTCCGTTCGGCTGTTATTCCGCCCTGGCGTGAGGACGGACTGGATGAGAATGAAGAAACGATGGCCGATATGCTGGCACGTAACGGATATAAGAACAGAGCCATTATTGGTAAGTGGCATCTGGGGCATACCAAGAAAGTGCACTATCCGATGAATAGGGGCTTTTCGCATTTCTATGGTCATCTGAACGGTGCGATAGATTATTTCGACCTGACGCGTGAAGGTGAACTGGACTGGCACAACGACTGGGAAACCTGCCACGACAAAGGATATTCTACCGAATTGATAACCAAAGAAGCCATCCGCTGTATCGATGCATACGAGAAAGAAGGTCCGTTTATGTTGTATGTGGCCTATAATGCACCTCATACACCTTTGCAGGCACAGGAAAAAGATATAAAACTCTATACTGACAATTTCGACAGCCTGACACCGAAAGAACAGAAGAAAGTGACTTATAGTGCAATGGTTTCCTGTATGGACAGGGGAATCGGTGCTATTGTAGATGCCTTGAAGAAGAAAGGAATTATGGACAACACTTTCTTTATCTTCTTTAGTGATAACGGCACTGCCGGTGTTCCGGGATCTTCATCAGGACCTTTGCGTGGACATAAATTCGACGAGTGGGATGGAGGGGTACATGCACCTGCTGTTCTTTATTGGAAGAAAGCAGAGAAACAATATAAGAACTTGAGCTCACAAGTGACAGGTTTTGTTGATCTTGTTCCCACATTGAAAGATTTGGTAGGAGATCACAGCCGTCCGAAACGTGAATATGACGGCATCAGCATCCTCCCTGTATTAAACGGTAAAAAGACCTGTATCGACCGCGATTTTTATCTGGGACACGGAGCAGTAGTCAATAAAGACTATAAACTGATAAGAAAAGGTATGAAACCGGGACTGGATTTGAAACAGGACTTTCTGGTTGATTATAAAACGGATCCTTACGAAAAGAAAAATGCCAGCGCAGGAAACGAGAAAATTGTGAAAGCTTTGTATGAGGTTGCCCTGAAATATGACACGATCACTCCTTGTATACCGGAAGTACCTTACGGTAAAGGTCGTGACGGATTCAAAGCTCCTAAAGAATGGAAAGTAGTACGTTGAATCTGTTAACCCTATGAATTGAAAATAATACAAGATGGAAAAATCAATGATTAGTTTATGCCTCTTAGGCGGATTGGCGATAGGGAATGGGTTTGCCCAAACTCCTTCAAAGCCTAATATATTATTAATCATAGCCGATGACTGCTCCTATTACGATATAGGCTGTTTCGGAGCGGTTAACAACAAGACTCCCCATATAGACGCATTGGCTCGACAGGGGATAAAGTTCAACAGTGCGTATAATTCTGTTTCGATGAGTACGCCTACCCGGCATTGTGTTTATACAGGTATGTATCCGATGCATCATGGCGGTTACGCCAACCATAGCTCGGTCAATGCCGATGTAAAATCTCTTCCCACTTATCTGGGAAATTTGGGTTATCGGGTTGGATTGGCCGGGAAGTGGCATATCAAACCTTTGGCTAACTTCCCATTCGAAGATGTACTGGGATTCCCCAAAGGATGTACAAGCCCAAACACTGACTATCATACCAAAGGTATCGAGAAGTTTATGGAACGTGATGCTTCCCAACCTTTTTGCCTTGTCTTGGCTTCTATTAATTCGCATGCTCCCTGGACAGGTGGTGACGCTTCCGTTTTCGACCGGAAGAAACTTCAGTTGCCGCCACAGTTTATCGACACGGAAGTAACACGTGAATACTATGCCAGATATTTGGCGGAAGTCGGCTTGCTCGATCAGCAGGTGGGTGACGCTATGCAGATTCTGAAAGAAAAGAATCTGCTGCAGAACACTCTTGTCATTTTCATATCCGAGCAGGGTACGCAATTTGCCGGAGCCAAATGGACCAATTGGAGTGCCGGTGTCAAGTCGGCGATGGTGGCTTCCTGGCCAGGTGTCATTAAACCCGGTACGGAGACTTCCGCTATTGTGCAATATGAAGACCTTCTTCCTACATTTATCGATGTTGCAGGCGGAAAGGTGCCTGACGTAATAGATGGAAAGAGTCTGGTAGATGTATTTCAAGGGAAAACAAAGACACACCATAAGTATGCTTATCATGTTCACAACAATGTTCCGGAAGGTCCGGCATATCCAATCCGTTCTATTTCAGACGGACGCTATCGTCTAATCTGGAACTTGACTCCGGAGGAAACATACGTAGAAAAGCATATTGAAAAGGCAGAATGGTATCTCTCGTGGAAAGCACAGGACACGGATCAGGCACATAAAATCATGAACCGCTATAAGAATCGTCCCGAGTTCGAACTATATGATATCAAGAAAGATCCGTTTGAAATGAATAATCTGGCGGATGTGAAGAAATATAGTAAGAAGAAGGCAGAACTGACGATGGAACTGCAAAAATGGATGAAACAGCAAAATGATACTGGAGCTGATAAAGACCGGCCGCGTGCTCCTAAGAATAGGCAGAAGAAAGCAGCCAATGTATAATATTCGTAATGCTACCGCTTGTTGCTTTCTGAAAGAGATTGGTTCTTAATCAAATTCCGTGCTACTTATTTATGTTCAATTACCTTATTCATGGCTATTCTGGAGTACTTTAAGATGCATATAGTTTGGATAATTTATTTGTTATTTCTAATATGCCGATATCCCTTTATCCATCGGCCTTTCAATGAGCTTTACTAGCACGGAATTTGATTAAGAACCAGAGATTTATCTTTTTTATTTCTCATTTCTCATAAAATCTGGATAATGAGTTTATAATCAGTAATATATAGTATGAGAAATGCTTTCTATACAGGCATTTCTCATACTTTTTACAGATATTTTAACGAAAAAACGGCTATTTCTCATTCATTTTTCAATGATTTCTCATACATCTGCCCTGTATTCATCCTGCATTTCTCATACATTTCTCATGATGATTGCATAGACGATGGTTGCTGATCTTATTTACATTGAAAACAGATGAAAGGTACTTATCATTCAAACAACCCTATGCCAGCATGTTTTTCATTCGTTATCGTCCAGTTATTGATAGAGCATCTCCATCGTTCCACTAGAGTGACGAGGGTTGTTCACTAGAGTGCATAGATTCGTTCACTGGAGTGAAAAGACTTGTCTACTGGAGTGGAACGATTGAGATGTCAGTCAGATAATCCGGGCATGTCGGTTGGAAAACATGAAGAGATAGGTTATATCATACACAAACTATAGCTTTAATACATTCAATATATGAATAAACTAATCACAATCTCTTCTGCACTTCTTACAGCTGCTGTTGTAAAAGCGCAAACGCCCAATATTGTATTTATATTGGCGGATGATTTGGGTTATGGAGACATCTCGGCCTTTAATCCCGAATCTAAAATCCATACTCCTAACATTGACAAACTGGCCGAGCACGGGATTGCCTTTACGGATGCCCATGCTTCTTCCGCTTTATCCACTCCTTCCAGATATTCTCTTCTGACTGGAAGGTATCCGTGGCGAACTAAGCTGAAACGAGGTGGTCTTGATGGCGATTCGCCTGCAATGATTGATCCTGAACGTCGCACAATCGCGCAAATGTTTTCAGCGAATGGCTATAATACCGCTTGTATCGGTAAATGGCACTTAGGTTGGGACTGGGGATATACGAACAATGGCAGAAGCATGAAAGATATAGATTTCTCGCTTCCGATCAAGAACGGACCCACCGACAGAGGATTTGATTACTATTTCGGCATACCCGCGTCATTGGATATTTCTCCCTATGTTTATGTGGAAAATAACAAAGCAACCTCTATCCCCGATCATGTGATAGAACCCCAGAAAAAGAATCTGGCATTATTGATGCACGGAGGAATGGCAGGAGCCGATTTCAAGCCGGAAGAATGTTTTCCCAACATCATTCGTCATAGCCTGAACTATATCAATGAGCAGAAAGACAGCAAGAAACCATTCTTTTTATATTTGCCTATTACTGCTCCTCACACCCCTATATTGCCTTCGAAAGAGTTTCAGGGTAAAACCAGTATCGGTCCTTATGGCGATTTCGTAGTCATGATAGACGACATGGTGCGCCAAATCGTAAAAACATTGAAGAAGAACAAGCAACTGGATAATACCATCATCGTCTTTGCTTCGGATAATGGGTGTGCCGGTTATATCGGCGTGAAAGATATGGAAAAGAAAGGACATTTTCCTAGTTACATCTACAGAGGCTACAAAAGCGATATTTACGAAGGTGGACACAGAATTCCCCTTATTGTCTCCTGGAAAGGAAAATATGGGAAAGAGACAAATAACTCTTTAGTCTCATTGATAGACTTTTATGCCACTTTTGCTCAAATGCTTAACCACAATTTGGAGACAGAAGAAGCTGTTGACAGTTACAGTATGTGGCCGATATTGAGTAAGAAAGGTGCTTCTGCGCGTAAAGACTTGGTGCACGAAGCGGGAGAGGGGTATTTGTCTTTGCGTACTTCCCAACTGAAATTGGTGTTCTACGGAGGTTCGGGTGGCTTTTCTTATCCTGTCAAACCTTCTGATGTGGCGAAGTTCCCTCCGATGCAATTGTTTGATATCGTGAAAGATCCTTCGGAAAAAGAAAACATTATCGGTGATAAGCGTTACGAAAATGAGGTGAAAGAAATGAAACGGGCTATGAAGCAATATGTAGAGAATGGCCGTTCTACTCCTGGTGAAAAAGTATCGAATGATACGAAGAATAGTTGGAATCAGGTAAAGATCTTCATGCAGGAAGAGGAGGGAATATAATATACTGTATACTTTTTTACTAGTAGGCATGGATTACACGGATCTTACGGAAAGAGAATAAACTTGTCCCTATTAATCCGTGTAATTCGTGCCTGAATGATGTTAGTCAGTGAGCAAAGGTGCTGGGAAGGTACGCATTGCTCCACTCAAACGCGGATAAGTTTCCCAGATGTCATCTTGAGTCGGATCATCTAAGTAGCGTGTATCTTTGGTCTTTTTAAGTAATTTGTCCATTTCTTTACGGAGATTATTTAGCTTTTCAGTGCATTTACCATTTCCAACTAAATTATGAAGGCAACCGGGATCGGTAGATACATTATACAATTCTTCATAAGGTCGTTTCCCTGCTGCTTTCAGAAAATAAGGATATATTTCTCTGTCATCTCTGTTGCTGACAATGAAGTCCCATGCCGGACATTGGTCTATGTCGTAATAAGCACTATGCATTGCTTCTAGTTTCCCTTTTTTATCAATAGCGCAAGGGTCACCTGCAGGCCATCTCTCCGGACGGAAGTTTCTGATATAAAGAAAATCTTTTGTTCTTAATGCACGGCTCGGATATCCCCAATTATTATATCGCGCAGAAGCATGACGTTCTCTTCCTGCAAAAACCATCGTTCTTCCTGTGTTTTTTCTCTTTTTCTGAAGATAGGGTAGTAGGCTGATACCTATCATTTGCCCTTTATTTGCTATACCGACTGCATCAAGGATCGTTGGGGCCAGATCGACACCACTTACAAATTCATCGCTGATACCTCCTTCGTTAATCTTACCTATCCAGCATATAGCCATTGGAATATGGATACCATATTCAAAACAAGTTGCTTTGGCTGCGGGGAAAGGCATTCCATTGTCTGCCATGACAATAATCAGGGTATTCTCTAATTCGCCCTCTTCTTTCAATGTGTCAAGGATACGGGATAATTGGCTGTCGTACCATTCTATTTCCGTTCCATAGTCTAATAAATCTCCTTTTATGGCCTCCTTATCGGGAAGAAAAGAAGGAACTTTTGCATCGGTCAGTTTTCTATTGGCTTTTTTCCAGCTATTCTTTTCATAAGGACGATGCGGCTCACGTGAACCGACCCAGAAATAGAAAGGCTGTTTCTCCTTTCTGGCGTGGAGAAATTCTTTAAAGTTTTGATAATAATCGGTATTGGACACTCCTTTGAAAGGAGGTTGAATGTGTCTTTTATTGTATTCCGGACCTGCAGGGTTATGCTTTCGTCCCGATATTTTCCAGTCGCCGGGGCCCCATCCTTTCCCTGTGCAGCCAACATGATAACCTGCTTCCGCCAAAATATCAGGAAAGCATTTATATTCGGCAGGGAAGGAGGAAGCATGAGTGCCTGCTTCTGCTATTTGCCAGGGATAAAGTCCGGTTAAGATAGAAGCTCGCGAAGGGCTGCTTCCAGGAGAAGTAACGAACGCATTGTTGAATAACCAGCCGTTACGGGCTATAAAATCAAATGCCGGTGTTTTAGCTATGGGTGAACCATAGGCCGATGCGTGCGGGTAAGACTGGTCGTCAGAAATGACAAATAGTATGTTGGGTCTGTTGGTTTCGGCTGCATTGAGTGACGGAATTACTAAGGGACCGACTAAGGTGGATAAGAAGATATGCTTGCTGTTCATAAAAATCTCCTTTAAATGAAACATTGCTCTCTGACTGATGACAATGGGAGAGCTTTCTTATTATAAATGAAAATACAGCACCTCGAATTTAAAAATTCAAAGGTGCTGTCTTGATATTCAACAAGGAAAAGAGTATTTATTTAATTTGCTATTTCCTATTTATTCAGAGAGTTACAGATCTGTTGGTTGATTTCTCTGACTTTAGCTTCATTCATCTTGATAACTTTACGGTCATAAGTCATCAGACCGTTGATTTCACCTTCTACGTCTGTTGTCTGGGTATATACGGCAGCAGAGAATCCTTTCTGGATCAATTCCAACAGGTGTTTGCCATATTTAATGTATTCGTTCGTTACTTCGTCCGATGTATTGAACTTCACATAACCCCAGTTTTTCTTGTCATTCACCCAAGTGTTTCCTTCTATTACCAGACCGATACCTCCGTATTCGCCCAACACTGTTGCACGTCTCGGATCGTAAAGGAACATGTTCGGACCCGGATAGTGGTGAAGGTCGAGAATATCGCCACAAGTGTAGTGATTACCACCACTGGCAGGATTCACTAGGCGGCTAGGATCGTATTCTTTAGTCCATGCTACGATTTCCGGAGTCTTGAATTGTCCCCATGCTTCATTGAAAGGAACCCATACGGCGATACTCGGATAAGAATACAGACAGTCGATGATTTCTCTCCACTCTTTGCGGTAGTTAGCTTCAGAAGCAGCAGAACGAATCACTTCCGTACCGTTGAAATAGTTGCGTGCCTGCCACTGTGGGCTAGGACCACCGTTCGGCATATCTTGCCATACGATCAATCCTAATTGGTCGCAATGAGTGTACCAGCGTGCAGGTTCTACTTTGACGTGCTTACGTACCATGTTGTAGCCGAAGTCTTTCGTCTTCTTCAAGTCATAAACCAATGCTTCGTCTGTTGGTGCAGTATACAAACCGTCAGGCCACCATCCCTGGTCGAGCGGACCGAACTGGAAATAGTCTTTGTTGTTCAATTGCAGGCGAGTGATGCCATTCTGACCTTTGCGGATAGAATATTTACGCATAGCCGTATAACTCTTTACCTGGTCTATTGCTTTTCCGTCCTTATACAGAGTCACTTCCATGTTGTAGAGGAAAGGAGAGTCTGGAGACCACAGTTTAGCATTAGCAGGCATTGCCAGTTCAACAGGTACTCCGTTCAACGCTGCGCCTTTGGCTACAAGGTTCTTGCCATCGAATACTTTTACTTCCACTTTGTCTGCTGAAGTTGTATTAGCGGCAACTTCTACCTTAACAGAATTATTGTCAATATCAGGAGTAGTTTTCAGATTAGTGATGTATTGTGTTGCTACCGGTTCCAACCACACTGTTTGCCAGATACCTGTAACCGGAGTGTACCAAATGCCATGAGGATTTGCTATTTGCTTTCCTCTGGGTTGTTCACCACGATCTGAAGGGTCCCATACTTTTACTACCAAGTCATTATTTCCTTTATTAAGTACAGAAGTAATATCGAAATAGAAAGGAGTAAATCCGCCTGTGTGTTCGCCTACTTTTACATCATTCACCCAAACTTCTGCTTTCCAGTCTACCGCACCGAAATGCAACAGGATTTGTTTACCACGCCAGGCAGAAGGAACGTCGAAAGTACGTTGGTACCACAGTTCTTCTTTCTCGTTTATCATTTTGCCTACGCCTGATAAAGACGATTCTACGGCAAAAGGAACAAGAATATCGCCTTGGTAAGCAGCAGGTGCAGGAGTACCTTTGGGAGTGATTGCATATTTCCAAAGCCCGTTCAGGTTTTTCCAGTCGTTGCGCTCCATGATAGGACGCGGATATTCCGGCAATACGTTTTTAGGGTCAAGCTGTTCTCCCCACGATGTTTTGATTTTGTCACCGGCAGGTTTCCATTGAGCAAAAGTCGAACCGCATAAAGCCAATGCAAGCAGCATTGTTAGAAAATTCTTTTTCATGTTCATGGTATAAAAATATAGTTAGTTATTAGATATAAATTCTATTAAAAGGATATTGCAAAGAAAGGGGAATTAAAAGAGAATAAAGGAAATTTGCCGTTCAAAAAACAATAAATTCTCTTCTTTTTGATCAAATTAAAGAGTTTTTGGTGGTATAAAAGGGGAATTGACTGATTTTTATTCTTTATTGAACCGTTATTTTTATATGATATTGGAAATAATGTACACCTTTGTAATGTAATATCAGGATACAAAAATATAATAGTCTTAAAAGTTTCTTTTATATGAGATTTTATATATTTTTGTATGACCGATGATTGTTAATCTATTCTTATTTGATATTTATGCAGGAACATAGACAAAAATACGTTTGGGACTTTTGGATAATATTCTTTATTATTATTTCTATATTTTATATGGGTTGTACAAGTGGAAAGCCATTTCAATATAGAGAGGAAGTTGCTAGGCAAATGTCACTCGCTTTGCAACAGAAAGATGTGTATAATCAAATGAAATTGAATGATATAGATTCTATCCGGAACTTCTTGAATACTAATTCGAACAGGATGACATGTGAAGAAAAGTTTCAGGTCAATGTAGATTTGTATAATGAATTTAAGTTATATTCTTTTGATTCGGCCTTTCATTATGCTACCCAGTTGTGTAGGATAGCTAATGATATAGACAGCTCCGCATATAGAGTAGATGCCAGAACCCGATTGGGATATATTTTAGCGCGAGGAGGCTTTTTTAAAGAAGCTATCGATTCGCTTTCCTCTATTCGAATTGATAAAGAAGTACTGCCTGCAAAGGTCTTATCAGACTATTATATTAGCTTTGGACGTGTTTACCACGATTTGGCAGATTATACTAAGGACAATGTGTTTTCATCCAGGTATAATCAAATAGGGAATGAACTTTTGATGGAAAGTTTGCCTTATCTTTCCGATTCGTCGACAATCTATTATGTAAGAGGAAAAGTAGCTCTGAAAGAAGATAAGTTAGCTAAATCAAAACAACTTTATCAACGAGCTTTGGAACTATGTGATACTACTGATGCGGAAACACTTTCTGTTCTTTTGTCCACGATGGCGTATGTCAACCGTAAATTGGGACTGAATGATGAGGCTATTCACTATTATGTGAAGGCGGCTGTAAATGATATCCGTAGTGCCACAAAAGAATCAGTGTCTATGAGAGGACTGGCGACTATGCTATACTACTATAAAAATGATGTGAATCTTGCTTCCGAATATATAAATGAGGCTTTTGAAGACGCAACTTTTTATGGAACGCGTCACAGGATTAACGTTATCGGAACATTGTTCCCTGTTTTTGTTGGGGAAAAACTGGGTATAGAGCAGGTTAAACGGCAGACTTTTCAAGATAGTTTTATTTTAAGTTCTGTTTTTGCGGTTGTATTAATAATAGCTATCATTTACATTTTGATGCAGATGAAGCATCTGCGGCGTTCTCGCCAATTATTGGAAAAGTTGAATTTGAAATTGTCAGAAGCAAACCGGATTAAGAACTCTTATATAGGACATTATCTGGATGCTACTTTTAAACTGGTCAACCAGCTCGATAATTTTGTATTAGTAGGACAGCAAAAACTGGATAGCAAACAGTATGATTCTCTTTCCTCGATGATTCATAATCTGAATTCGGATTTTAACAGGAAAAGTGCATTTGCCGATTTTGACCGGACATTTTTGTCTCTGTTCCCGACATTCGTCGAGAGCTTCAATTCATTGCTTCAACCAGATGATAAGTTTGTTCTGGAAAATAAAGGTGCATTAAATTCTACCTTGCGTATTTTTGCCTTGATCCGGTTGGGAATTACAGAATCTGAACAGATTTCGGAGATTTTGGGGTATTCTGTGAATACAGTTTATAATTATAGAGTTCGCACTCGAAATAAAGCAGTTGATCCTGCAAATTTTGAAAAAGATGTCAGAAAAATAGGTCTTTAGGGTTATATAAGGATGTGCGAATCCCTATATTTTCACCCTTGTTGTGAAATGATAAATAATTGATTAATAGTGCTATATGGGTTATAAAACCCTATATTTTTATTATACAGCGGGTGTAACCTTATACTTTTCGGTAGGTAATTTCTAATTTTGCCTATGCTTCGATTAACGAAGAATGTAAATGGCTTAAATCAACAAAGAACCGTGAAAAGTATGAAGAACTACAGCAGATTATTCTTATTACATCTAATTGCTTTATTTGGGGTTTCCATCCCGTCTCTGGCAATAGATACAAATTCCTCTTTAAAGCTGCAGAAAGGAAATTTCAAGATTCTACTATCCAAGAACGAAATGGAGCCAGTAAAATTGGCAGCAAAAACTTTATGCAAAGATTTTGAGAAGGTGATGCATTATAAACCTGAAATCTTTCAGAATACTGATGATACACAGCAAATCGATATTGTTATTATAAATGAGGCGGTGGATAACCCTTTGTTTCAGTCACGATTTATCCGTCCTTTGGATGGTTTTGAATCTCACAGGGTATATTGTAGCCCGGAAGAAAAGCGCATTTATCTTCATGGAAAGGATATGCGTGGAGCTATTTATGCCATTTATACTTTTAGCGAGTTATTTTTAGGAGTGCCGCCCTTATGGTATTTTTGCTCGTGGGAACCACAGTATAAGAAACAGGTAGAGATAAAATCGAGCTTTGACTATTTTAAGAAGTCACCACAAGTCAGGTATCGCGCATGGTTTCCTAATGATACAGATTTGTTCAAACCTTGGAGGCGGTTGTCAAAAGAGAATGATGAGCTGTGGCTTGAAACGATGCTTCGGTTAAAACTGAATACGGTAGAATTAGAGGCAACGGTTACTTATCCTGATTATAAACTGAATAGTCAGGCTGCTTTATTACGCAAATATGGACTTGTACTAACTTCTCACCATCATGTTGCTTGCAACAATAATTTAATGAATTGGGCAGGATATTGGCGAAAAGTACGTGGCGTCGAACCACCGGAGCTACTTTTGTCGAATGAGAAAGCTTTGATTGAGTTTTGGCAATATAGTATAGAGACGGTATGTCGCAACAAACAGGAAAACTTGTGGCAGATTGCTTTTCGTGGTGTAAATGACCAACCTTTTTGGGCCGCCTTCTCTGATGCGCCGAAAGATGATAAGGAACGTGCAGATATTATTAACCGTATGATCCGTATACAGCTGGCTATGATAAAAAAAGCAACCGGTGAAGAGGATCCTTTCGTGCGAATGACCTTTTATGATGAGCTTTCTGATTTGTTGGCTAAAGGTTATTTACAACCTCCAACTGGTAAAAATATGCTCTGGACTTTTGTTGCAGGACGGAGAGATCATTATCCTTATGATGATTTGGTCTCATTCGATACGACGAAACAAGTGAAGCTAGGTTATTATATGAATCTCCAATTTACTTCAACCGGCGCCCATCTGGCTCCTGCAGAAGGCCCTTGGAAAATGGAAGCCAATTATCGTTATGTGAATACCCGCGGTCCGCTAACTTTTTCGGTGGTTAATGCCGGTAATTTAAGGGAGTTTGTGATGGAAATGTCCGCTAATGCTCGTATGATGTGGGATATGCAAGCATATAATACAGATTCTTTCTTGATTGATTTTTGTTCTCAATATTTTGGACAAAAATATGCTGAAGAAGTAGCCAAGCTTTATCACGACTATTACTATGCTTATTGGCAGCAGAAACCGTCTGAATTTCCGGGAATGGAACGTCAGTTTATATTCCAGGATTTGCGTTATTCCCGTGTTTTCGATCAGATAGGTAAACGTTTTAGCGATTTTTCTCCGAATCCGCTCTATGACATAGGATTTGAACGGGTTCCCGGACGTTCATTCCGCATTGATGGCAATAACCAAGTTGATTCATTGATTGCAGGTATGAAAAAGACAGCTGTGCGTTTTGAGGAAGTCTCTCAACGTTGTGAGAATCTTTTAAAACGTTTGCCAAAGCAAGACCAACGTTTTTTTAGGGATAATTTGGCTGCTCCTTGTCATTATATGGCAGCATTGAGCCATTCATTATATCATTTTGTCTCTGCTTATAAAGAAAAAGAAAGTAGTAAGCGCGCAGAAAACCTGGATATTGCTATCCGGCGATTGGAAGAGGCGCGTGATGCACTATATGATACCCAAGAAGGAGTGTTCTCAACTTGGTATGCCGGCGACTCGGCAGATGGTAAATTTAATATTCCAGCCAAGCTTAAACTATTAAGAGAACTGCGTAACAAAATATAATAAGGCAAATCTTTATCATATTCTTTCTCTCCTTGGGAAAGAATATGATGAGGTCATTGATTGAATGATATATTTTAATAGGCGAAAGGCGTAATATATTAAAATGCTAATTCGCTTCATAATAAATTTGTTAATTAAATAGAATCACTATGAGACATCAAAGCATGAAACTAAAGTGGATGTGCCTGCTTTTTCTGTCCCTGTTGCTTTCTCCTCCTTTGCTTTGGGGACAAAATCACAGCATCAAAGGGCAAATAGTAGACGCAAAAAGTAATGAGCCTTTGATCGGTGTGAATATCACCGTTGAGGGAACTTCGAATGGAACCATTTCCGATGTGGATGGTCATTTTACATTAACGGCGACTCCCGATGCTGTGCTAAAGATTTCTTATATCGGATATAGGGAGATACTTTTAAAGGTAGCTGACTTGAAAAAGGATGCTATTATCTCTCTGGAAGAGGATAGTAAGCAATTGGAGGAAGTTGTAGTGGTGGGTTATGGAGTGCAGAAGAAAGTCACCAGCGTAGGTTCCATCACGCAAACCGGTGGTAACGAACTGATGAAAGGTGGTAGTGTAAACTCGGTATCCGAAGCGCTGCAAGGAAAGCTTAATGGAGTGGTAGCCATCAATTCGTCGGGCATGCCGGGCGACAATGAGGTTAAAATGTATATTCGTGGGAAAAGTACTTGGGACAATACCGATCCGTTGGTGTTAGTGGATGGCATCGAGCGTAACATGAATGATGTTGACATGAACGAAATCGAAAGTATCTCCGTGTTGAAAGATGCTTCGGCAACAGCTGTTTATGGTGTTCGTGGTGGTAATGGCGTTATCCTTATCACAACCAAGAGAGGTACTGATACGGCTCCGGTCATCAACTTTTCTGCCAATTACACTTTTAAATCACCGACCACAAGCATGAAGCTTGCTGATCACGTTACTGCCATGCAGGCCTATAACATGGCAATGGCCAACGATGCCAGTTGGGACAAGTTGATACCACAATCTACCATTGATGCATGGAGCAGAGCCTATGCAGAAGGCAACTATGGAGCTTACAACGATGTGTTTCCCTATGTTAACTGGTGGGATGAATTGATAACGGGCGGATTTACTCAAAACTATAATATCAACATACGTGGTGGAACCGACTATATGAAATATTTTGCTTCGGCGGGTTATCAGGGTGATGGAGATATTTACGACCTGAAAAAGAATGACGACTTTGATCCGCGGCATACCTACAAACGGTACAATTAGCGGTCGAATTTCGACTTCAACTTCACCAAGTCTACCAAGCTATCCATTAACATAGCCGGTAGCATGGGTTATCGTAACAAGTCGATTGATAACGACAGTCCCTTTAATCGTATTCTGACCGAATCCACTAGCGACCATCCGATTATGTATTCTGATGGCAATTGGGGTGATGATGAAGAAAAGAATCCGGTGGCCAACATGAATCTGGGAGGTGCCAAACTTCGTAAAACGTTTCAGGGGTGGTATGATGCATCTTTGGAGCAGAAACTGGATTTCATCACCAAAGGATTGAAAGTGGCTGCAAAAGTATCTTATTCGTCTTCGTCGACTACCAATACCGATGTTTATCGTGGAGGAGGCTCTGCCGATCAAGCCTTAAAATCCATTGTCCGGTATCACCGAGTCTATGATTATGCCAATCCGGTGGTCAATACCGATGGGACCATCACCTATCCGATGATAGAAGATAAAAGGCTTCCGACTTCCGAATCGGTGCCTCTGCCTCCCGGTGTGACTATGTGGGACGGATTGGATGCCTATACGCGTCGTTTCTATTATGAATTTTCTGTTGCTTATAATCGATCTTTCAACGATCATAATGTAAGTGCGCTTGCTTTGGTCAACCGTAAAATCTATGACGAAAGGTACACGGAGAACAATACCCAATATATGCGTTTCCCTAACTACAATGAAGACTGGGTGGGGCGTGTCACCTACAACTGGAAAGAGCGTTACCTTACGGAAATGAATATCTCGTATACTGGTTCCGAGAAGTTTGCCCGTGGAGAACGGTTTGGTTTGTTCCCTTCGTTCTCCTTGGGATGGCGGCTTTCGGAAGAACCGTTTATCAAGAAAAGTATAGGCAAGGTACTTACAAATGCCAAGTTCCGTTATTCGTGGGGTAAGGTAGGCTCCGATGCAGGTGCCAAGAGGTGGAACTATATACAGCAGTTTACTTCGGACGGCAACATCACGTTGGGTACAGATGCTTCCGGTCAGATTTGGGGGCCTTTGTATCATGAAGGAGATGTAGCCAACCTCAATTCCACGTGGGAGAAATCAACGAAACAAAATCTGGGTATTGAGATTGGATTGTGGAACAAGCTTGACATCACGCTCGATCTTTTTGACGAAAAACGTAAAGACATTCTGATGGAGCCTCAAACTACTTCTTTCATTACGGGAGCCAAGTTCAATGCATTAAACATTGGTTCCACCAAGAACCATGGATTTGAGTTAGAACTGCATTACAACGATAAAATAGGTTCCGATTTCCGTTATCATGTAGGTTTCACATTGGCCTCGAGCGAGAATAGGGTAGTATTTCGCGATGACCCTGTCAACGGTCCCAACCATTTGAAAGAGGCGGGAAAACCTATCGGGCATCAAAACCGCTACTTGGCGGTGGGTAATTATGAAACTATCGATGATGTATTTAATAATGCGCAGACCGGTTCCATCAATTCGGTAGCTCCCGGTCAGGTGGTGCCTGGCGACTTTATCTACATTGACTTCGATTCCAATGGAATTCTCAATGGTCAGGACAAAGTGGCAGTAGACGAGCTCAACTATCCGTTACACACGTATGGCTTGAATCTGGGCTTTGATTGGAAAGGGTTGAGTTTCAGTGCTATGTTTTATGCGCCTACCGGTGTTTATAAATTGGTAAATTCTGTTTATTCCGCTTCGTTTAAATCCGGGAAAATTAATGCGCAGCCTGATGTGATGAATGCGTGGACACCAGAAACAGCCAATACTAGCGGTGTGAGAGCACCCGCTTTGCACCTGACAAATGACGGTGCTTTTAATGGAACCGAAAGTACTTACCGCTATCAAAACTTCTCGTACTTGAGACTGAAAACCATGGAATTAGGATACAATCTGCCCAAGAAGTGGTTGAAAACGGTAGGGTTGAAGAGTTTGCAAGTTTACGTCACCGGAAACAATTTACTCACTTGGTGGGGCGGCGACGACCGTATTGACCCCGAGGGCGAACAAGCCAAATATCCTATCTTACGTTCGTTTACTTCGGGCGTGCGAGTTTCATTTTAATCTATTAAAACGATGAATTCAATGAAGAAAACATATAAATACGCAGTGGTTGGACTACTCTTCCTGTTTTTGGCAGGTTGCGAAGACTTTCTGGATAAGCGCGAAGACTCCGGTGGGCTGACGGAAGAGGCTGTATATAGCAGTTATGAGTCCATCCGTGGATTTTTGGATCAAGTATATCCTAAATTGGAAGCTTATAACACATTTGAAGGTGCAGATGATGGAAAGAATCAACGCACGTATGTAGGTGTAATGGCGGATGAAATGTCTGCGACATACAATAAAACCGTTTTTGCCAAGTTTTTTTCCGGCTCATGGCTAACTACCGATAAGGCCGCCAATGTGACAGAGATTGGAAATGGTAATAATACTCCTATTGGCAAAGCACTTCCCGCCATACGTATAGTGAACCGGGTCATTGCTAATATTGATAAAGTACCATTGACGGGAGAGCAACGTAATGAAATTTTAGGGCAGGCCTATTTCTATCGTGCTTGGTTCTATTTCAACGTTATCAAGCGCTATGGAGGCATGCCGATTCTTGATGTACTATTTGCCGGTGGTGATGATGACATTCCTCGTGTCACTTATCACGAAAGTAGCGCATGGATGGTGGGTGATATAGACCAAGCTATTTCTATGCTGCCCGATACATGGCCCGATAACCAGTATGGCCGTCCTACTAAATTAGCAGCTCTGGCATTCAAAGAGATGGCTTTGCTTTATGACGCCAGTCCATTGATGCAGAACGACCTGAACTCTGTTCAAATAAAAAGCTATGATCAGGAACGTGCAAAGGCTGCTGCAAAGGCTGCATGGGCAGCTATCACCTATATGAAGCAGAATGAAGCGAAAACAGGTGTACGACTGGCAACTGCCGATGAGTATATGAACCTGTTTTGGTTTCCCGATACGGAACTCAAGCGTGTAGAGACTATCTGGTGGCGACGCAGAATACCCAGTGATAGCGATCGTTCCAAGACCGCACGTGCTTTCTGGCTTTATGCTGATATGACGGGAGGAACCGGCTCGGAATCATTCGCTATTTCTTGTCCTACACTGAATGCGGTAAATATGTACGAGCGCAAAGGAGCGGATGGTATTTATTATCCGATTAATGATACCCGGTCGGGTTACAAATTCGACCCGGAACATGCTTTCATTGATCGTGATCCTCGTTTCTACAACAACATTCTTATTCCTGGTGATACTTGGGGGACCTATGCAAGTGGCAAGCCCTATTATATTCGTTTGTGGAGAGGTTGCACAGCCTACAATAACTATGGAAGTTCGAAACATACCAACGGACGACAATTATCAGGATTTATGTGCCGGAAGTTTTTATGGCCGGAAGCAAACTATCGCCATGATCAAACGTTAGGAACAACCAAACCGTTCCTGCAAAGGATTGCTCAAACCGTCTTTATCCGTGCTACGCAACTTTACCTTGATTTTGCCGAAGCCTCTTTTGAAGCTACCGGAAGTGCGACCGCTAAAGTAGAAGACTGTGGTATGTCGGCAGAAGAAGCCCTTAATACTATTCGTAATCGTATCGGTGTGACGGATATTCCTTCCGACATCGTGTCTGATCCCGAAAAGTTCCGCGAAGCCTATCGTCGGGAACGGGGAGTAGAACTGATGTTCGAGAACCACCGTTGGTGGGATGTTCGTCGTTGGATGATCATGCACACACTGTTTAACGAACCTTATCCGATAAAGGGAGTTTACTTCGATCCTGTAGGCAGTTATGAAGATTCAGCTGACGGAAAGTCTGGTACACGTCCGGCAAGTTTTACTTATACGGTGTTTGACATGGAGAAGGAAATTCGCGGATTCTCGAATATGCGCAACTATTGGTATCCGTTGCCGCAACACGATGTGGATGCACTTCACAATTTGCAGCAGAATCCCGGTTGGTAATAACACTTTAATATTTTGATATTTATGAGAAATAGTTATAATAGATTCTTAAAAGGATTGTTCGCAGCCATCTTCTTTCTGGGGATAACATCTGTTGCGAATGCCCAAAAAGAACAGCCGGATTCGGTAAGTGCCGTGAGCCGGGTCAATATGGATCACCTGAAGAAGTATCCTACCTTGCAACTGTCGAATGCGTTGCAAGGACAGGCTGCCGGACTGATAGCGATCCCTAATGTGGGAGGTATCGGTTATGATAACTCTACTTTCTATGTGCGAGGTCTGCACAACAATGGAACGAGCGAAGCTATCGTGATTATTGATGGTATCAAACGTCCGATTGACGACATCCTGCCCGAAGAAATCGAATCTATACAGATTTTAAAGGATGCCACTGCTAAAATTATGTATGGAGAGCAGGCTACGAATGGAGTGATACTCGTTCGTACTAAACGGGGAAAAGCCAACGAACGCGTGATTCGTGTAGGATTGGAGTACGGCATACAACCGGTTACCCGTATGCCGGAATTTCTTGATTCCTACAACTATGCTACGCTGTTCAATGAAGCTTGTGTAAACGATGGTATACAGCCTTTTTATTCGGCAACTGATCTTGAAGGTTATAAGAATTCGAAGGGGGTGAATGATTTGCGCTATCCTAATGTCGATTATTACAAAGAATTTCTACGTGACGCAAGTACATTCCGCAAGGCTACGATCGAATTGAACGGAGGTACAGAGAAAGCGACTTATGCCGTGACAGTAGGCTATACCGGCAGTTCAGGTTTGGAAAAAGTCAGTGATCGTTCGAATTTGAATCGTATCAACGCGCGAGGTAATTTGGATTTGCGCATTACCGACTTTCTGACTGCTTCGGCTGATGTAGCAGGGCGGATTGAGAAGAAAGATTGGGGGGCTGTGGATGGAGCCACGCTGTTTAGTGAAATCTCTACCCTTCGTCCCAACGAATATCCTTTCATGATTGCTCCGGAAGATATTAATGGTCGCGATGGAGTCACCACCGACGAATCGTCTTTGATATTCGGAACCAGTGTCCGCAAGACCAACAACCTGTATATGGATATGGCTTATGGAGGTAACACTTCGGAACGTTATGTGAATAGTCAGACCAATTTAGGATTGAAGTTTGACCTGAAATCATTGACTGAAGGTCTGACGGCAAATGCTTATATGACATTTGATAATTATAGTTACTTGCGTCAACAGTTACGTAATGCTTATCCTACTTATTCTATCGAACGCTACCTTGACGACGAAGGGGAGGAAGTGCTTCGATTCACGGAACGTAAGAAGTTGAATTTACCCAAAAAGCAATCTATCTCATCCAATGATACATATCGTAACTTTGGATGGCGTGCTAACGTAAACTATGAGCATTCATTCGATTTGCACGATGTATTGGCAGAAGCCGCTTTCCGTTATACTACTGAAGAGAAAACCGGTAATACACAAGATGTGAAAAATGGTACTTTTACCTTTCGTGGTAATTACGCTTACAATAAGCGTTATTTTGTGGAAGGCGTTCTTTCAGCTATGGGGTCGAACCGCTTTAGCGGCAGTAACCGCTACTTCTTTGCTTATGCCATTGGGGGGGCATGGATGATTTCTAAGGAAGACTTCATGAAAGATGTAAAGGCTGTTAACTCGTTAAAGTTGAAGATTAATTACGGACATTTGGGATATGCCGGCAATACGGGGCATTTCCTTTATCGTACCAACTGGAAGAATGGTGATAAATTCGAACACAAACCTAGTACCGGAGGTCCAACTACCGATTTGGTGCGTTATGGCAATCCGGACTTGAAATGGGAATATTCCAACGAATTGAATATAGGCGTAGAGGGAACCTTCTTCAACAACCGCCTCTCGGCTGACGTGAACTATTTCCGTGAAATGCGTAAGAATATCATAGGAAAGAACACCGTTAAATATGCTGCTGTAGTGGGAGACTTTATTCCTGCCGAAAACATCGGTGAAGTAATGAACCAAGGCATAGATGCGCAAGTAAGGTGGCAAGATAAAATAGGTGAGATTCATTACAATGTGGGGGTGAACCTTACTTTTACCAAAAACAAATTGCGTAAGAGCGATGAATTAGATAACATCGAAGACTATCGTAAGAGCGTGGGACGTTCCACCAGTACAATTTTTGGTTTGCAGGCAGAAGGATTGTTTGGTAAAGACGTGCAGTTGGCTGGGCATCCGTTGCAAAGCTATGGTGCCTATCAGGCCGGTGATATCGCTTATGCCGATTTGAATGGTGACAATATGATTAATGATAATGACGTAACCGATTTGGGACAAAGTTTCCCCACTACCACGATGGGTATTGATCTTTCGTTGAATTACAAAGGTTTTGGCCTTTACATACTGGGTACAGCTACGACAGGCGTCACGAATATACTTTCCAGTTCGTACTATTGGAACAACGGACTGGATGGATATTCCGTATTGGCGCTCGACCGTTATCATCCGGTAAACAATCCTACCGGGACCCAGCCCAGACTGACTACCACCTCCGGAGCAAACAACTCCCGCAATTCCTCTTTCTGGTCGGAAAACGGGTCGTTCTTCCGTCTGAAGAATGTGGAGTTGAGCTATACGCTTGCCAATAAAACGGGCAAGTTTATAGGAAAAGATTTCAAATTCTTTGTGAGGGGAACCGATTTGTTTGTACTTTCGGGCATCAAAGACTTAGATCCCGAACGTATGTTGTCCGGCTTGACCAACTATCCGACTTACCGAACCATTACGGGCGGAATATCCATTAACTTCTAAATGAAAGAAATGATGAAAAGATTTAGATACATAATAGTCCTTGCATGGGTTACAGGCATCGTAAGTGCCTGTACCAATCTCGATACCAAGATGAACAATCAATGGTCGGTGGATGATACATGGACCAACGCTGAAAAGGCACAAGGTGTGCTACTCTCGGTTTATCAGGATGTTTTGACCGTCCCTGATGCATGGGATGGCAACTTTCTGGATGCGGCAACAGACAATGCCATGACACGTGTTTACGACTCTAATGTTTATCGTGCCGGACAGGGCGGCTTTAGCCGTACAAACAATCCTTTGGAAAATTGGAATGCTTGTTATGACCAGTTGCAACGCATCCACACTTTCCTCGATAATGGGCTTACGGATGAGGTACATTACAGTATTTCCAGTGATGAAATTGACCAGGCTTACAAAAAACGTTTGCGTGGAGAAGCTATTTTCCTTAGAGCATGGTGCAGTTTCAATCTGTTGAGAATGTATGGTGGAAAGACCGATAACGGACAAGTGTTGGGCTATCCTATCGTAACACATTATATTACTCCGGAAGAAGCGGCGCATCCGGAAAGTTTTTCGCGCGATAGTTATGAAGATTGCGTCAAGCAAATTTGCAACGATTGCGACGAAGCAATGTTGTTGCTTCCGTTGACTTATTCCGGAGGGGATGCCATATTGGGCGATCAGGCATTTGGTCGTGCTTCGGGATTATCTGCCGCAGCATTGAAGGTACGAACATTACTCTATGCCGCCAGCCCTGCTTATCAGCCTGATAACATTGTACGATTGAACGGTATGGGTGATTATACGGTGGTAGACGAAGTGGCTTACCAAGCCAAATGGGAACGTGTAACCAATTATGCCAATGAGGTGTTGGCAATGAGTGGAATGACGAACTACTCGGCATTAGTTCCGAAAGACCTGTACGATGGAGGGGATGCTCAATCAGCCGAATTCCTTTTTCGTACATTTGTGGGACGTAATCATGGTTTGGAGCAACGGCATTATCCGCCTTTCTATTTTGGGAATGCGCAGACTACGCCTTCGCAGAATCTAGCTGATGCTTTCCCGGCAAAAAATGGATTTCCCATAACCGATTCGCGATCGTTGTATGACGAAACCGATCCTTATGATTGCCAGCGTGACAACCGCTTCAATGTGAATCTTTACTATCAAGGACGTCAGTTTGGGGCCAACAGTTCGTATATTGATGTTACTCCGGGGGGAAAAGACTCCGGATACATGAACGTGAATGCTACCCGTACGGGGTATTACTTGGCAAAGTTTATGAATACGGTTGCCGACTTTTTGAAACCTCTCGAAGAACAAGATTCCCGTCACTACAATCCGATGTTACGCAAAGCAGAGGTATGGCTCAATTTCGCCGAAGCATCCAATGAAGCTTTCGGACCGAAAGTTGTGGGACCCGGATGCACCAAGTCTGCCTACGACGTGATAAAGATCATTCGGGAGAAGTCGGGCGGAATTACTGATGTGACTTATTTGGATGAAATGGCTGCTTCGAAAGAAACGTTCCGTACATTGATACAAAACGAACGCCGAATTGAATTTGCGTTCGAAAATCAACGCTTTTGGGACTTGCGCCGTTGGTTGTTACCTCTCAATGAGCCTATTTATGGAATGCGTGTTACTCGTGACGGTTCAGGAGACGATGTATTCGAGGTGGTGAAGGTAGAAGAACGCCCATTAAACGATGTTCGTTATTATTACATGCCATTGCCTTATTTAGAGGTACAGAAAAATCCGAATCTTATCAATAATAAAGGATGGTGATTGTGTTTAACTATAATAAGAAGAAAGTATGAAATTTACAAAACTTTTACTGTCCGCACTCCTGCTATTAGTTGGGATTACGGCATGTTATGACGACTATACCCATGACTATGAAGGAGCTGATATGGGCTTTGCTGTAGCAAAACCGCTGCGAACTGTGATTAGCGACCGTGATATGAACATTTATATCGGAGTGGCTATTGGTGGGAAACGTGAAATAGACATGAATGATTGGGCTAAATTTACTATTGATCCCTCCTTGCTTGAAGGAACGGGGAAAGTGTTGTTACCTGCCAATTACTATACGCTGGCCGACCCGGAATATTTCCGGGTGCGTAAATCGAACTCTCCGGTAGCTGATGTAGGGATCACTTTTACCAATCTTTTCTATGAGGATTCGCGTTGTTTGACGGATTACTATGCACTTCCTTTTCGAATGACAGAGAACTCAATGAATGCTATACGCGAAGGAGCAGAGACTTGTGTTGCCGTTATTAAATACATCAGTACTTATGCCGGTACTTATTACCGCATGGGAAACGTAACCGAAGTTGATGCTGGAGGAAATCCTGTCGGCGAACCTGTAAGTTATGGTAATACCAAAGATATTATCAAATGTAGTACTACCACTTTTAAGACTACGGCTCCGAGTGTAGTAGTGTGTCCGGGTGTAGGCAATAAGTTGGAAGCAGTAGGTAGTTTGACATTGACGATGGATGCCAACAAGAATGTGACAGTGGAAGGAGTGAGCGGCAAAGCGGTAATCACCAATGCAACGGGTACCTATCAGGCTGAAGGAGACTACGATTATGTGGCGAAAGTAGGTACGCGTGCTCCGCAATTCGATCTGGAATATACGTATGAGAACGGTGGCAAATATTATCATGTGGTGGAGAAATTGGTGTTGCGTCAAGATCCGCTTTATGATTTGCGTGTAGAGACTTGGTAATTATAGAAAAGGAGTAAAAATGAGAAAGATATATCTGAAAGGAGTGGATTGATTTGAAGCTGCTCAGACAAAATAAAGTTTTAATACGATAAAATAGAAACTCATGAATCACTGTTTTCGTTGTTTTAGCATAGTTCTGTTCTTCTTTTTGGGCTGTATGAGCTATCTTTTTGGTCAGGAACAGACGTTATCCACTGTAGATACAGGGTATGAACTTTGGATGAATTATAAACCTCTTCCCGAATCTGGCTTAAAACAATCTGCCATTCGGTATGGTAGTCACATTAGGCTGCCCGGAAGCCGGTACGATGAAGTCATAAGAGAAGAACTGGAGCGTGCTTTGAAGGCGTTACTGACAGTTACACCAATATTTGTTCAGGATAATGCGGTGGAAATTCAAATGAGTTTCTGTAAAGATAAAGGGCTGGGAGAGGAAGGATATATCATCCGCAGTGGTAAAAAGAGGATAACACTTCAAGCCTATTCCGATGCAGGATTTCTTTATGGTACGTTCCACTTGATTCGATTGATACAATGTGGATATCCGCTTGAACAGTTAAATATCAAAGAAATTCCTGCATTGGAATTCCGTATGATCAATCATTGGGTAGGTCTGGGTGGAACGGTAGAACGCGGCTATGCTGGAAAAGGATTGTGGGCATGGGATGATTTGCCAAAGAAAATCGAACCTCGATATACCGACTACGCCCGCGCGGAAGCATCCATCGGCATCAACGCCGTGATTCTGAATAATGTTAATGCCGATCCGCGCATCTTAGGACATGACTATTTAGAGAAGGTTGCTGCGTTAGCTGATATCTTCCGCAAGTATCACATCAAGGTGTATCTTGCACCCAATTTTGCTGCTCCCGTAAAACCTTCTACGACCAAAGACGTGGGGAAACAATGGGGAGGTGTCGGAATTGGACATCTGGATACAGCCGATCCTCTCAATCCCGAAGTGCAAAAGTGGTGGATGGATAAGGTCAACGAAATTTACAGTCTGATACCTGACTTTGGAGGTTTCCTTGTAAAAGCCAACTCTGAAGGCATGGCAGGTCCGCAAGATTATCATCGTAGCCATGTGGATGGCGCCAATATGTTAGCCCGTGCACTCAAACCTCATGGAGGCATTGTGCTTTGGCGCACCTTTGTCTACAATCCGGAGATTGATAAAGATAGAATGAAACGTTCTTATAAGGAGTTTCAGCCTTTGGACGGACAGTTCGACGAAAACGTAGTGTTGCAAACCAAAAACGGAACGCTTGACTTTCAGCCTAGCGAACCGGCTCAACCGTTGTTCGGAGCCATGCGCCATACTCCTTTGTTCCCTGAACTCCAGGTTACGCAAGAGTACTTGGGGCGTTCTGTTAGCTTGGTGTATCTGTTGCCCATGTGGAGGAAAACTTTCCTCGATTTCGATACATATTGTAACGGAAAGGGAAGTACTGTGTCGAATATTATCGCCGGAAAGACATTCCCGTCGCGTATGCTTGGCATGGCAGGAGTAGGCAATATCGGTCGTTCGCGCAATTGGACTGCTCATCACTTTGCCCAAGCCAACTGGTATGCTTTCGGGCGTCTGGCATGGAATCCGGAAGAATCGACCGAAAGTATTACATCCGATTGGATAAAGTCTACATGGAATTGTGACGAAGCAACGCTGGAAGTCATCCGGCAAATGATGATGCCCACATGGGAGAGCTTTGTTTGTGCTCATGCCCCTTACAGTTTGGGATTTACTGTGAAGCGGGAAGACCATTATACGGCGGGGTTCGAACAGCGTGCAAACAAAGAGTGGCATGTGAGCAAAGAGTCTATCGGCACTGATCGTACCACAAAAGGAACGAACTATGTGTCTCAATATTTTAAATACAACAAGGATATATTCAACAGTTTGTCACAGTGTCCCGAACTTTACTTGCTTTGTTTCCACAACGTGCCGTGGTCGCATAAAATGAAATCCGGGAAGTCATTACGTGAAGAGTTCAAATCTAATTTGAAACGAGGCATTGAGCAGGTTGATGTGAACATCGGGCTATGGAAATCTATCCGGAATAAGATTGACCCGGTTAGATATGAAGAAGTATTGGAGAGCCTATATAAAGAGCAAAGAGATACAAAGGTCTTTTACCAGGCGGCTTTGAATTTCTTTAGTCAATATTGGTAATTGCTCTGTGTATAACTATTGATCGTGGTCAATAGGCTCATCGTGTGTTTGTAACTGGACTATTTGTCATTTTTTGTCCTTTATTGAACAGCTATTTTCGTAGTTTGTCAAATGAATTGTCGAACTTTGGGCGTGAACGATTAAAGAATTTATTATATGAATACAAAAGTTTTAGTTTCAATCTCTGCGATTTCCAGTATGGTTAATGTTATTCCAATGCTGGCACAAACACCCAAACCCAATGTTGTTATCATCATGACCGACCAACAGCGAGCTGATTTGTGTGGTCGCGAAGGTTTTCCGATGGCTGTCACTCCTTTTGCCGATTCGCTGGCATTGAGTAATGTCTGGTTTGATAAGGCGTATACGGTAGCTCCTGCTAGTATGCCTGCGCGTTGTTCCATGTTTACAGGACGTTATCCGACTGCTACGCATGTCCGTACGAACCACAACACTCTCGATATGTATTATAAGAAAGATATGCTCGAAGTGTTTAAAGAACAAGGATATAAGACGGCATTAGTGGGAAAGAACCATGCGCATGTGAAAGGGAAAGATTTTGATTATTGTGAGGAATATTTTCATTGGGGAAAGAATCAGCGTGATACGCAGGAAGATAAGGACTTTGCATTTTTTCTGAATAATAAAGCGAGAGGTCAATATTTGGAAGCCACCCCTTTCCCGGCAGAAGCGCAGAATCCGGTGAAAATGGTTACCAAAGCTTTGGCTTGGGCGGAGCAGCAAAAAGATTCCGCATTCTTTATGTGGGTTTCAATGCCTGAACCGCATAATCCATATCAGATATCAGAGCCTTATTTCTCAATGTTTTCTCCGGAAAAGATACCGGCAACTTTGACTAGCCGGAACGATTTATCTAAAAAAGGAAATAAGTATGAGATTTTGGCGGAATTGGAAGATACAGCCTGCCCGAACCTGGCAAAAGATCTTCCTCGTTTGCGTGGGAATTATTTAGGAATGCTTCGTCTGATTGATGACCAGACCAAACGTCTGATTGAAGGATTCAAAGCAGCCGGGCTTTATGAAAATACTATTTTTGTAATCCTGTCAGACCATGGGGATTATTGTGGGGAGTATGGCTTGATTCGTAAAGGTGCAGGAGTGCCTGAATGTTTGACCCGTATTCCGATGATTTGGGCAGGATATAACATTCATCCGCAAAAATCTCCAATGGATGCGCATGTTTCTATTGCTGATGTATTTCCTACTATTTGTACAGCAATTGGTGCAGATATACCTCTGGGAGTGCAAGGACGCAGTTTATGGCCGATGTTGACGGGTAAATCGTACCCAAAGAAAGAATTCTCGAGTGTAATTGTACAACAGGGATTCGGTGGTGAAGATTTCACCCGGGATGAACCGTTGACATTTGCTAAAGAAGGGGCTTTGCAACCCAATAAAATAGCTCACTTTGACGAACTGAATACCTGGACACAAAGCGGAACTGAACGTATGGTTCGCAAAGATGACTGGAAACTAGTACTCGACAATTATGGTCGTGGTGAACTGTATAATTTGAAAGCCGATCCTTCCGAGATTAATAATCTTTATAATAAAAAGAAATATGCTTCCAAACAAATGGAATTGCTGGAAGAATTGATGACTTGGGAACTGCGTGTACAAGACCCATTGCCGGTGCCAAGAAATCGTTACCATTTTAAGCGGAATCCATATAACTATCATTTTGAAGATAAAAAGAAATAGAACTGAATAACTAGAACTACTGTATCAATGAGAATCTTTTCGCTATTAATATTATTGGTAGTGGCATCTGCCCTGCAATCACAAGTGGTTGTGAATGAGAATGTAAAACATAGTAAATATGCTTTCCCATTAGTCGCATCGAAAATAAAGGCGACCGTGTGTTATGATGCCAATGATTACCCGGTTGTAAAGAAGGTTGCCGAACTGTTTGTGTCTGATATTGAAAATGTCACAGGACAGAGATTAAAATTGGCAGATGAATGGAAGAAAGGAAGAACAGTGGTTATTGTCGGTACTATTGAAAAGAATCAGGCAATTCGTCAGCTAGCCTCCAATGGGAAAATAGATATATCTCCTTTGGAAGGAGCATGGGAACGTTATCTGATTCAGACAGTTAATCATCCTTTTCCAGGAGTAGATAAAGCGCTGATTGTAGCCGGGAGTGACAGGCGAGGAGCTTCTTACGGTTTGTTTTCTCTTTCGGAAATGGCAGGTGTGTCTCCCTGGTATTGGTGGGCGGATGTCCCTGTGAAGAAACATAAAACACTTTATGTAGATGCTCCCACCACTGTTTCTAAGACCCCTTCCGTGAAATATAGAGGTGTTTTTCTGAATGATGAAGATTGGGGACTGAAACCTTGGGCCGCTAAGACTTTTGAGAAAGAGCGTGGCAATATAGGTCCCCGTACTTATGCCAAAATATGCGAATTGTTGTTACGGTTGAAAGCCAATCATCTGGCTCCTGCCATGCATCCGGTGTCGACCGCATTTTATAAGATACCTGAAAATAAGTTGGTGGCAGATACTTTTGCTATTGTAATGGGGTCCAGTCATTGCGAACCATTATTGTTAAATACAGCTAGTGAATGGAATTCAAAAACGATGGGGCCTTGGGATTATGGTAAAAATAAGGATAAAATTAATGAAGTTCTAGGAAACCGTGTAAAGGAAAACTGTGCTTATGAGAATGTATATACATTGGCTTTGAGAGGATTGCATGATGCGGCAATGGGAGGAGGTGATGTCCCCATGAAAGAAAAGGTCAAAATGCTGGAGAGTGCGTTGAAAGACCAGCGTAATTTGATTGCAGAACATATTGATCGACCGGTTGAAACAATTCCACAGGCATTTACTCCATACAAGGAGGTGTTGGAAATCTATTCGAATGGATTGGAATTGCCGGATGATGTAACCATTATTTGGCCGGATGATAACTTCGGCTACATGAAGCGCTTAAGTGGCCCGCATGAACAGAAGCGCTCCGGGCGTGCAGGTGTTTACTACCATATCTCTTATCTGGGAGTTCCCCATAGCTATTTGTGGTACAGCACTACTCCCCCGGCTCTGATGTATGAGGAACTCCGAAAGGCTTATGATACGACGGCAGACCGTATCTGGCTGGCTAATTGCGGTGATTTAAAAGGAGCCGAAATGCAAGTCTCTTTATTCCTTGATATGGCTTATGATATAGATAGCTTTAATGCGAATAATGTGGTTACCTATCCCGCCCGTTGGTTGGCAAAGATGTTTGGGGAACAGTATTATAGCGTATTTGAAGATATCACTTCTTCGCATATCAATTTGGCCTTTTCCCGGAAACCGGAATATATGGGTTGGGGATATTGGAATAATTATTGGGGCGGGGGAGAGAAACGTACGGATACGGAGTTCTCTTTTGCCAATTATAATGAAGCAGAAAATCGTCTGAACGAATATAGCCGCATTGGGAAGAAAGCGGAAAATCTTTTGGCATCTTTGGATAAAGACAGTCAGCCGGCTTTTTATCAGTTATTATACTACCCGGTGAAAGGTGCCGAACTGATGAACCACATGACTATAAAAGGACAATATTATCGGCAGTATGTTCGTCAGCAGCGTGCCGCCGCCAATTTGATAAAGGAGAAGGTAAAGAATTACCATGATAGTCTGCAAATCATAACTGAAGGGTATAATTCTTTGTTGAACGGGAAATGGAAATATATGATGTCTTTGAAACAGAATTATGAAGGTTCCAGTTCTTACTTTATGCTTCCGTTGATGGAAGAAAGTTATACATCGGTTGGTGCTCCTAAATTAGCTCTTCAGGCAGAAAGTGAAATTTTGGATAAAGGTGGGATAAGCTATCATAGTTTGCCTGTTTATAACACTTTTTCCCGTAAAAGCCATTGGATCGATGTGTATAATCAAGGAAGTGGAGATTTGAGTTGGACTGCAAAGCCGTCGGACGATTGGATTATAGTGTCTCAAAAAGCTGGGAAAACTCTGACAGAGGACCGAATCAGGGTATCTGTTGATTGGGAGAAAGTTCCGGTTGGAGAGAGTATTAAAGGTGCTGTGGAGTTTAGTTCTAATGATCAAAAAGAATGTGTATTGGTTTCTGTTTTTAATCCGGCGTCTCCTGCGCGTGATGAGATGCAAGGAGTATATATGGAAGAGAATGGGTATGTCTCTATTCCGGCTGCAGGGTTTCATCGTAAGTTTGAGAGTAATGACATAAAAATGAATATTCTTCCCGGGGTTGGGGTTGAAGGGCATGCTTTGCAATTAGGGAATCCTATATCTCCCTTACAGATGTATCGTGCTGGTGATGTACCTAGAGTGGAATATGATTTTTATACGTTTAATGCCGGGATTTATGATGTGTATACCTATGTTTTACCTACATTCCCTTTGCATGCAGAGCGAGACTATAAATTACCGGAACATACTAATTCGGACACAAAGTATAGTGTCCGTATAGATGATGGTTCTATTTCTACTCCATCTACTTCTGCTATTGAGTATTCTCAAGTTTGGTATGATAGTGTACTGAAGAATTGTAGAGTGAATAAATCTACTTTGTATGTGAAGAAGCCGGGCAAACACACCCTACAGATACGTTGTGGTGATCCCGGAGTCGTCATTCAAAAAATAGTCATCGACATGGGAGGATTAAAACGTTCATACCTTGGACCTGAAAGTACAAAATGTAATTAGTCTAATTGATTGGAGAACCAGATGGCTTTGCCATGGGTTCTCTTTCTTTTTGTGGTATTCCCAGTATAGGCATCCCATCTTTGTCCCACTCTATTTTCTGCAAGCGGGGAGTACGTGAGTCCATTGCACCCGGAGCATCATTCGGTATCTGACGGGCATGATAAAACATATAACATTCCTTTCCATCCGGTGAAGAGACGAAAGAACTGCCGCCGGGGCCAAAAACTTCATTCTCCGGTTCCTGCTGAAATACGGGTGTCGGATGTTTCTTCCAGGAAGCAGGGTCCAACAGGTTGGCATTGGCGTCTGCTGTTAGTAATCCTACACAATAATAGGGAGTCCAGCTACCGCTGGCGGAATAAAAAATGCATACTTTATCTTTATTCTTCGGCTGAAAGAAATGAGGTGCTTCGTTCACATGGATCGGATAGGCTGTTTTGCTGCCATCGGGATTAACCCATTGACACTCCCATTCATATTCAGGTTTGGAAATCAGGACTCTGTCAGAAGAAAGAGTCCACGGATTTTCCATCGAAGCGATGTAAATACATTGTGTCTCGCTGTCAATTCTTCGTTTTTGCCATCCGCACCAAATCATGTAACGCTGTCCGTTGTGTTCGAAAGTACTCGCATGAATTGCCCAGTTATTATCTTTGTCGGTCGGTATGCGCCCTTTCATGACAAACTTACCTTCTGTAGGAATATCAGCCTCGTTTTCAATCACATAAATCTGGTGATTGTCCATGTTGCCATCGTCTGCTGCGAAGTAAATATACCATTTGTTGTTGATGCGATGCATTTCGGGGGCCCATAAGTGATGGGAATTGCTTGGATCGGTTGGTATCCATACCGGCTTTCTAAGACTGTCATTCAAATTTGTAATATCACTGGTCTCCCAGAGCATGATTCTGCTTTCAGAGCCTTGCGTATAATAATATTTCCCTTCATAAAAAACAGCCCATGGCTCTGCTCCTCTTTCACGTAGCGGATTTGTATAAGTCGCTCCTGTTACGGCTTCCTTTTCCGGCTCTGTTTTCTTCTTGGGTTGACAGGATGCACAAATAATTATTAAAAGTACGGTTAGGAATAACAATCTGCTTCTCATGGTATTTTTTACTTAATAATAATATTGCAAAGAAAGCATAAAATCTTGATAAATCATCTTTTTTTTGCAGATTGGTTAGTATTTATCCTTAATTGGTTCGTATTTATTGAATTTTCTAGTTGTTTTTTCTCATCTTTGCAGCACGAACTTTAAAATTGATATTGTATGAAACTGAAGCACCTTATCCTTCTTAGTATTATTTGCTGTTCCCAGTCTGTATTTGGACAAAAAGCCAATCAACAACCGAAGACGAGTGGCAATCCTGTATTCCCGGGATGGTATGCCGATCCGGAAGGAGTTGTATTTGGGGATGAATACTGGATTTATCCTACGTATTCGGCGCCTTATGACGAACAGACTTTCATGGATGCCTTCTCGTCTAAAGACCTGGTGAACTGGACAAAGCACTCGAAAGTGTTATCAAAAGAAAATATAAGTTGGTTTAAACGTGCTTTGTGGGCACCTGCCGTGATTCATGCGAATGATAAATATTATATATTTTTCGGTGCGAATGATATCCAAAGCAATAATGAACTGGGCGGTATTGGTGTAGCTGTGGCCGACAATCCTGCCGGACCATTTAAAGATGCGTTAGGCAAACCTCTGATTGATAAATTTGTAAATGGTGCGCAACCGATCGATCAGTTTGTTTACAAAGATGATGACGGACAATATTATATGTATTATGGTGGCTGGGGACATTGTAATATGGTGAAACTGGCCCCGGACTTGTTGAGTATCGTACCGTTTGAAGATGGTACCCTTTATAAGGAAGTAACCCCCGAAAAATATGTAGAGGGACCTTTTATGTTGAAACGTAACGGAAAATACTATTTTATGTGGTCGGAAGGCGGTTGGACCGGACCGGATTATTGTGTTGCTTATGCCATTGCCGACTCACCGTTCGGACCCTTCAAAAGAGAAGCAAAAATATTACAGAGAGATCCCAATATTGGAACAGGTGCCGGCCATCATTCAGTTGTAAAAGGGCCGGGAGAGGATGAATGGTACATCATTTATCATCGCCATCCATTGGGTGAAACGGATGGAAACGCTCGTGTGACCTGCGTTGACCGTATGTACTTTGATAAAGATGGAAAAATAAAACCCATAAAGATGACTTTCGAGGGAGTAAAGGCAAGCCCATTTAAGTAAAATCTGAAAAGTTCAGCCCGTCCGTAATTAATATTTTAATAAAGATGGGCTTTTTTTGATTTATTGTTTTATTTTTGTCCTTGTAAATCAAACATACTTATTATAATGAAGCCAGATATACACACTCTTTCCGACTCCCTTTTGTGGAAAAGGTTTCTCGAGGGAGATTCGAGTGCGTATACCCAAATCTATAATCGAACGGTGCAAGATCTGTTTCGATTCGGACTATTATATACTTCAGACAAAGAATTAATCAAAGATTGCATACATGATGTGTTTGTGAAAATCCACGTGAATCGTGCAAAGTTAGCCCCAACAGATAATATTGCAGCTTATTTGACGGTAGCGTTGAAAAACACTCTTTTTAATGCGCTAAAAAAAACAACAGATTCTCTTTCGTTTGATGAAATAGGTGAGAGAGAAGAGACGGTTGACGAATCCCCCTCCACTCCGGAAACTATATATATTAATAATGAACAGGAAAAACAAGTTCAGGCAACCGTACATACTATGATGTCTGTATTGACGGACAGACAGCGTGAAATTATTTATTATCGATATATCAAAGAGATGAGTATCGATGAAATAAGTAAGGTGACAGACATGAATAATCAATCTGTTTCTAACTCCATTCAACGGGCTTTGGGACGTATCCGGGACTTATTTAAGAGAAAATAAGAGAGAATAATCAGCCTATTTTTCCTGCCTATCAAAAAAAAGTGGAAAAAACTTCGGAAAAGGTGAGTATAAAATGAAAGTACAACTGTTATTCATACGTAAAGACAATGAAAATGATGAACTCTGAACAAAAACATACAGATTTTTCCCTATATACTTTTGAAGAATTCCTTCAGAATGATTTCTTTATTTCTTCCATGAATCATCCTACGGAAGAAACACAGAAGTTCTGGGATGAATTTGAACAGATGAATCCTTCTAATATAGATGAATATATAGCAGCAAAAAGATATTTGGAGGTTTTTTCAAAAGAGAAAGAAGAAGTACTTTCAAACGAGGAAACGGATGATTTATGGACTCGTATTCAGGCAACCAATATAAATAAGGAGAAGGCGAAACGTAAGAACTATTTCTTAATAGGATTGAGCTCGGCGGCCAGTGTTGCTATTCTTGTGGGATGTTTCTTCTTATTAAAGAGTTATTCTTCGGTGCTGGATCCGGATATTGCCACTTTTGCAGTGAATACCAAAGCTGATTTGCCTCTGACGGAAGAAACACTATTGATTTTGGCGGAAGATAACGTAGTGAGCCTGAAAGAAAAAGAAACGGAGATTACGTATGATTCCGTAGAAATCAAAACAAATCAGGAAAGTATACAAAAGGAAAAATCGGCAGCTTACAATCAATTGGTCATTCCGCGTGGAAAGCGATCGGTATTGACGTTTGCCGATGGATCTAAAGTCTGGGTGAATGCCGGCACGAGAGTGATTTATCCGGTAGAGTTTGAAAAAGATAAACGTGAAATCTATGTGGACGGAGAAATCTACATAGAAGTAGCCAGAGATGAAAACCGCCCTTTCTATGTGCGGACTAAAGATATGAATGTCAGGGTGCTTGGTACTAAATTTAATGTAACGGCGTATGAGTCGGAAGCGATTAGAAGTGTAGTGCTAGCGCAAGGATGTGTTCAGGTAGAAACAGCCCGGACTCCGAAAGCGATTTTGGCTCCTAATCAGATGTTCAGTTCTGCCGATGGAAAGGAAAATATATCACAAGTAGATGTAGAACAGGCAATATCGTGGATAAATGGACTCTATTGTTTCCAAAGTGCCGATTTGGGAATAGTCTTGCAACGCCTGTCTACCTATTATGGTGTGAATGTAGAATTTGACCCAGCGCTAAGTAAAATAAAATGTTCCGGAAAAATCGATTTGAAAGACAACTTTGAAACAGTTATTAATGGATTAACCTTTGTTGCACCAATTTCTTATGCCTATGATGAACAATATAAAACGTATCGAGTAGTAAAGAAATAGATATAAAAAAATAAGATAATAAACTAATCTAACTCCCGTATTTTATGGTAATTATTGAAGAGAGTGGATGATACGAACTATCATCCAGATGGGACTTGTGTGCCTATGAATGTTTAGATACAGAAAATAATATTATGAGAAATTTTTAACATGTTTAATATGAAAAATGCAATTAGAGAACGAAAGAGTAAGGTTCTCGGGCTATTCCTGTGCTTTTTACTTCTCGGAATAGACTACTCTTTCGCAAGTTACAACAATTATTCTCAATTAAAGACCCTTTCGGTCAGCATGAGTAACTCGACATTGAGAGAAGTGCTTAAAACAATAGAGAAAAGTAGTCAATTTGTTTTCTTCTATTTAGATGACGCTGTCAACTTAGAACGTAAGGTATCTATCGACAGTAAGAATAAGAATATAGAAGAAATTCTTTCTGAACTTTTCGAAGGTACTTCGTGTACTTATCGGATCTCTGACAGGCAAATATTTATTTCCGGAAAAGCCCCTGCTTCAACCGAACAGCAACAGAATAAGCGGAAAATATCCGGACGTGTCACTGATATAAAAGGAGAACCGCTTATTGGGGTGAACGTCACTGTGGATGGAGATGCAAACGGTTCGATTACGAATATGGATGGTTTGTATGAGATATTCGTAACTAAGAAGAGCGTAGTGCTTAAATTTACCTATATCGGGTTTAAAACTTCTGAAATACGAACCAATGCTTCGACCAACATTTATGATGTCACCTTGGAAGAACAGGTGAACGAATTGGAAGAGACTGTTATTGTGGGTTATGGTACCCAGCGTAAAATAAGTAATATCGGTGCACAGTCTTCCATGAAGATGGAAGATATTAAGACGCCTTCTGCCAGTTTAACAACTACATTGGCAGGTCGTTTGGCGGGTGTTGTGGCCGTACAACGTACAGGAGAACCGGGAAAAGATGCTGCTGATATCTGGATTCGTGGTATTTCCACTCCCAACACTTCTTCTCCGCTGGTATTGGTGGATGGAGTGGAACGTTCGTTCAATGACATCGATCCGGAAGATATTGAATCGTTGACAACGTTGAAAGATGCATCAGCAACAGCTGTGTATGGTGTACGTGGTGCCAATGGCGTAATTTTGATTAAAACCAAACCGGGAAAGGTAGGAAAACCGACAGTGAGCGCGGATTATTATGAATCGTTTACCCGTTTCACGAAGATGGTTGATTTGGCGGATGGTATCACTTATATGAATGCAGCCAACGAGGCAATGCGTAATGACGGTATTGCTACGAAATATACAGAAGATCAGATACGTAACACGATTGCTGGTAAGGATCCTTATCTATATCCGAATGTGGATTGGTTGAAAGAAATCTTTAATGATTGGGGACATAATCGCCGTGTGAATGTAAATGTACGCGGTGGTAGCGAGAAAGTCGCTTATTATGCATCAGTCAGCTACTTTAATGAGACAGGTATGACGGTGACTGATAAGAATATCGACACCTATGATTCTAAAATGAAATATAGCCGTTATAACTTTACTACCAATTTGAATATCGACGTAACTCCTACTACTAAGGTCGAGATCGGTGCGCAAGGTTATCTGGGAGAAGGAAACTATCCGGCCATCTCTTCTGCCGATTTGTATAATGCGGCAATGTCTATCTCACCGGTTGAATATCCGAAGATGTTCTTTGTTAACGGAGAAGCCTATGTGCCGGGAACTTCAACTAATAACAACTTTAATAACCCTTATTCACAGGCTACACGTCGTGGTTATGACAACCTGACGAAAAATCAGATTTACTCTAATTTGCGCGTCACACAGGATTTGGATATGCTCACGAAAGGACTGAAACTGACTACTATGTATGCATTCGACGTATACAATGAGATACATGTACATCAGGACCGTGCAGAGTCTACCTACAACTTCCTGGACACTAGTGTTCCTTACGATATGAATGGACAACCTATTCTGCAACGTATTTATGAAGGAAGTAACGTGTTAAGCTATAAACAGGAAACGAGTGGTAACAAAAAGACCTATTTGGAGGCTTCCTTGAACTATGACCGGACATTCAACGACGATCATCGTGTTAGTGCTTTATTCCTGTTCAATCAGCAATCCAAACTATTATATCCGAAAGGGACATTGGAAGATGCGATTCCGTATCGTATGATGGGTATTGCCGGTCGTGCCACTTATTCATGGAAAGACCGTTACTTCGCAGAGTTCAACATCGGTTATAACGGTGCCGAGAACTTTTCGCCTAAACATCGTTTCGGAACTTTCCCTGCATTTGGTGTAGGATGGGTTGTTTCAAATGAGAAATTCTGGCAACCTCTGTCAAAGGCAGTTTCTTTCTTAAAGATACGTTATACGGATGGTAAAGTGGGTAATAGCGAAGTTTCCGACCGTCGTTTCATGTATCTGGATCAGATGAAAGAAAATGGAGACTATGGTTATAAATTCGGACCGAATGGAACTAAGTGGTCCGGTTATGAAACAGTGAATATGGCTGTTGACTTGATTTGGGAAGAATCTCGCAAACAAGACCTGGGTATTGACCTTAAGTTATTTAATGACGATCTGTCTATTGTATTCGACTTGTTTAAAGAACGTCGTGAAAACATCTTGTTGAAGCGTGAACATTCTATACCTTCATTCTTGGGATACAATACATCTGCTCCTTACGGAAACATCGGTATCATAGAAAATAAGGGGTTTGACGGAACGATCGAGTATAACAAGCGTATCAATAAAGACTGGGTAATTGCGCTTCGTGGTAATGTCACCTTTAATAAGGATAAATGGATTCAGGGAGAATTGCCGGAACAGAAATACGAATGGATGAACCAATATGGGCACAACATCAATGGAGTGAAAGGATATGTTGCCGAGGAGCTGTTCACTCAAGCTGAAATAGATGATATGGCACGCTGGGAATCTTTGTCGGATGCCAATAAAGCCATTACTCCCAAACCGTTTGCATCACAGTTTGGAACAGTGAAAGCCGGAGATATCAAATACAAGGATTTAAACAATGACGGTCAGATAGACGCATACGACCAGACTTACATTTCTCGTGGGGATGTGCCGACAACTGTCTATGGTTTCGGATTTACAGTAGGTTGGAAAGACTTGTCTGTGGGTATGATGTTCCAGGGCGTAGCAGGAGCCGAACGTGTTTTGAACGGTAGCAGCGTTAATCCGTTTAATGGCGGTGGTGGTAGTGGTAACCTCTACTCTAACATTGGCGACCGTTGGACAGAGGAAAATCCGGATCAGAATGCCTTTTATCCGCGTTTGTCTTATGGAAGTGAAACAACCAGTAATATTAATAACTTCCAGAAAAGTACCTGGTGGGTGCGTAACATGAACTTCCTGCGTTTGAAGACATTGCAGATCTCTTATAATCTGCCTAAACCCTGGGTGAATAAAGTTCATCTGAAGAATGCGGCTGTATATGTAATGGGAACTAACCTGTTCACTTTGAGTCGTTTCAAATTGTGGGATCCGGAGTTGAATACCGATAATGGTGCTTCTTATCCGAATACGACTTCTTATTCAGTTGGTATTAATTTCACATTCTAAACAAAAAGATAATGAAAAAATATAATTATATAATCGTTAGTTTGCTGGCGTGTCTCTTGACGACATCTTGTAATGACTATTTTGACCAGGTGCCTGATGACCGTTTATCACTCAAGGAGATTTTCACAACCAGAGATGGAGCCTTGCGGTATCTTTCGAACGTATACACATTCTTACCGGATGAATTTAACCAACGTCAGGTGCATGAAACAAGTCTGTACCGTACTCCCGGTCCCTGGACAGGTTCCAGCGACGAAGCAGAGTGGACAAATGATAATAAAGGGAAATTGATAAATAACAACTCTATCGATGCGACTGAAGGAACGATGGTATTGTATCGCTGGAAGAGCTGGTTTTCAGGTATTCATGAAGCGGCAGTATTTACAGAAAATGTAGATCAGGCACCGCTGACTGTTACAGAAAGAAATCAATGGAAAGCGGAAGCAAGAGCTTTGCGGGCGATCTACTATTTTTATTTAGTACGTACTTATGGTCCGGTTCCTTTGCTTGAAAAGGACTTCCCGATGGATACTCCGAGTGATGAGTTGCAACTCCCGCGTAATACGGTAGACGAGTGTTTCGATTTTATCGTATCAGAGTTGAAAGGTGCGCAAAACGATGGTTTACTGGATGATGCTTCTACCGACAAAGTGTCCGGATATGGCCGTATTGATAAGGCGATTGCACAGGCGTTTATCATTGAGGCATTGACTTATCGTGCCAGCTGGTTGTTTAATGGAGAGTGCAATTACTATTCTGACCTGGCTAATACGGACGGAACAAAACTGTTCCCTAACAAACCGGACGAAGCTACCAAACGTGCTAATTGGCAGAAAGTGATTAATGAATGTAACACTTTCTTCTCTAATTATGGAAGTCGTTATCATTTGATGTATACCAATAAGGACGGTGTTTCTGTTTCCGGTCCGGACTCGGAAGGCTTCAGCCCGACAGAATCTTATCGCCGTGCAGTAAGAACCCTGTTTTCTGAAATGGGTAACAATAAAGAAATGATTTTCTATCGTTTGGATAATGCTGCCGGAACCATGCAGTACGACCGTATGCCGAATAGATCCGGTAATACGACTAATTATAGAGGTGGTAGCTTGTTGGGAGCAACCCAAGAAATGGTAGATGCCTATTTCATGTCAAACGGAGAATCTCCTATTTCCGGTTATAGTGCTGACGGAGTCACTCCGATTATCAACGAAAAATCCGATTATGTAGAAGAGGGAGTCTCTACAACAGAATACAAAGGAACAGACGGTACCTTATATGCACCGGCAGGAACCAGAATGATGTATGTTAATCGTGAACCTCGTTTTTATGTAGACATTACCTTTAGTAATTCAAAATGGTTTGATGGAACAGAAGGCGATTATATAGTAGATTTCACTTATAGCGGAAGTTGTGGTAAAGAACAAGGTAGCAATGACTATACAAGTACAGGTTATTTGGTGCGTAAAGGAATGGATTCCGGCGACCGTAACCAGAACTTGGTTTGTGTGCTCTTGCGTCTGACTAATATTTATTTTGACTATATCGAAGCGCTTGCGCATGTCAGCCCGACTCATGAAGACATCTGGACGTATATGAACATGATCCGTAAGCGTGCGGGTATTCCGGGATACGGTGAAACAGTCAATCTGCCTAAACCGACTACAACGGAAGAAGTCATGGAGCTGATTCGTAAGGAGAAACGCATTGAATTGAGTTTCGAAAACTGCCGTTATTTTGATGTACGTCGCTGGGGATTGGTAAATGAGTATTTCAACAAGGCAATTCACGGTATGAATGTCAATTATGACGGAAATGAATTCTTCAAACGTACGGAGATTGTGAAGCGTATTTTTGACCGTCAGTACTTCTTCCCCATACCACAGGGCGAAATTGATATTGATAAAAACTTGGTTCAGAATACAGGATTCTAAATACTGATTATAAAATAGAAATTATGATGAAACAATATATTTTCTCTGCAGTTTGTCTCATGTCCGGTGTCCTTTGTATGTCCTCTTGCAATGAGGATAAACAGGCAAAGCCATATACCCCGGATTACGAGATTGTACCGGAGTATACTAATGCGGATACCTGGACTGCCTATGAAGCATTTAATGATAACTTACTGGATCCCGATAAGAACATTTATAAAACAAGTACCGCTTATACTGCTGCTACCGACCGTAATAACGGAGCTGCCGCTATCTGGTGCCAGCTGATCTATTGGGATATGGCCATGAACGCATATAAACGTGCAAAAGCGGAAGGGGATACGGAAAGAGAAAACAAATACAAGCAGTTGTGTGATGATTTATTTGCCGGAAATAAAGCACATTATGTAAACTTTGATTTCGACAATAATAATGAGAATACCGGCTGGTTTATCTATGATGATATACAGTGGTGGACCATTACTTTGGCACGTGCTTACGAATTATTTAAAGTGGAAGAGTATCGCAGTCTGGCAGAAGCAAGTTTTGCACGTGTATGGTACGGTTCTCCCCGCGTAGGTGATACGGGTTCTTATGCAGATCCTGAAAAGAATTTGGGTGGAGGTATGTTCTGGCAATGGCAGCCTATCGGCAATCCGAATGAAAATGCCGCCGGTGATGGTAAGATGGCTTGTATCAATTTTCCGACAGTGGTAGCTGCATTGACCCTTTACAACAACGTTCCTGCCGATCGTGTGGCTGATCCGAATCCGGAAAATTGGAGTAATAAGTACGGTGATTTTACCCGTCCGCATTATGAAACGAAGGAAGCTTATCTGGCAAAAGGAAAAGAAATCTATGAATGGGCTGTGAAGAATCTGGTAGACAGCAATACCGGAGAGGTTGCCGACAGCAAGCATGGTGAAGGCAATCCGGCATGGTCGGACCATGTATACAATCAGGCCACTTTTATCGGAGCTTCGTTATTGCTTTATAAAGCTACCGGTGAGAAAACATATTTGGACAATGCAATTTTGGGAGCTGACTATACAATGAATACCATGTCCGAAACGTACGATTTACTGCCGTTCGAGAGTGGCGTGGAACAGGGTATTTATACCGCTATCTTTGCGGAATACATGGCCATGCTGGTGAATGATTGTGGCCAGACCCAGTACGTACCGTTCTTGAAACGTAACATTAATTACGGCTGGGCTAATCGCGACCGGACACGTAATTTGTGTGGTGGCGAATATTATAAGGCACAGATAGAAGGTGCTACTATTGACAGCTATAGTGCATCCGGAATACCGGCATTGATGTTGTTGTTTCCGGCAGATAAATAATTGTAACCCATAAAAAAGAAGAATAATGAATACGAAATATTCAAATTGGAAAATGTGGTATTATGTGTTATGCATGGTACTGACACTTCAATTGGCAGCTTGTTCTGAAGAAACGCATGACGAGTATACTGCGGCTCCTGAAATAGAAGATACCTATATCGACCAACTGGATGCATTGATTGCTGAAATGACCGATTTGCAGCAAAATTCAGACTACGGAGATAAGAAAGGACAGTACCCCACCGAAAGCCGGGCAATTCTGACAGATGCGATAGATGATGCCAATCGTGCGGTACTTTTAATCAAATATCAGCAACCCTCTCCGTCGGAAAGTGAGAAACAACGCTATGTGGCAGAAGCCAAGGCGTCTATGGAACAGTTCAAGAGTACGATCCGTACAGAAGACGCTGAAACAACACCGGCTGAACTGTTTGTGGACGGACGTGGTGATGGTGGTTCTTATATCGATTTCGGACGTAGCGAAGAATATGTCAATTTCGGAACCGAAGGAAACCAAGCCTTTACTGTTGAGTTTTGGGTGAAAGTAACCAAAGGTGGTGGAAAAGACCAGAATGTGTTCCTGTCAACTTATATGGGCGGTGACGGATGGCGTAATGGCTGGATGATGTACTGGCGTAATGCGGACGGTGGTATTTATCGTGCAACTTGGGGCGAAACAGGAGGAAATATCTGTGAACCGTCACTAAAGGCACCGGAAGATGGAGAATGGCAACATTTCTTGTTTGTGTACAGTGATAAAGGCTTGCCGGGCAGTCCGGAGCTTCGTGCGAAATTGTATGTGAACGGAGAAGTGAAAACAACCGAGGGAAGCGTGGGTAACAGGTTCTATAATTCGAGCAACTATGCCAACTATAATGCACCGATGACCGCTTTCGGACGTTATATGCGTACCAGTGATAATCTGTTTGAAGAAGGCTTTGCCGGTTATATGAAGAAAATCCGTATCTGGAAAAGCGCAAAGGATAACGAATATGTTCAGAATTCTTATAATGGAACGGCTGAAGTGACGGGTAAAGAAGCAGACTTGGCGGCAGCATGGGATTTCATGACCAAACCTTCCGGTTCGGGTAATGAAGTAATAGACCTGACAGGCCGTCATACTGCTAAGATTATCGGTACTTACGAGTGGCAACGTATTGTTGAATAATAATGTAAAAACGATGAAAAACATGAAATGTTTAACTAATAAATGGAGAGAGGGAGCAATGCTCCTCTCTTTCCTCCTGATTTCTTGTCTGGCAGGGATATTTACCGCTTGTGACGATATTGAAGACGAGTACATAACAGATACACAATTAAGTATCTTACAGGAAAGCCGTACGTCATTGAACTATTTATTGAAAAATTCAACCTACGGAACTGCTCCCGGAACATATCCTGAAACCGGAAAGGATATATTAAATGCTGCTATTACCGAGTTGGATGCACTGATAACACGGGTAGAAGCTGGCGAAGAACTGGATGAAACAACTTTGGAAGCTGCTGTAGCAAAGGTAAATCAAGCGATTGACGAGTTTAAAAAATCAAAATATTATAATCTGTCTCCGGAAGCACAGCAATATATCAATAATTTACTGGCTAAGGCGGATGAAATACTTGCAATCGTTAATGATGAAACGAAGTGGGGAAATCATCAGGGACAATATCCGGTAGAAAATAAGTCGGTTTTGGAGAGTGCAGCTAAAGACTTGGAAAGTCTGGCTGAAAGAATCAAATCCGGTTCCATCACAGATATGACGCAGGAGATTTATGATGAGGCTGTTGCTGCTGCCGATAAGAAAGTAGAAGAAGTAGAAGATTCTGCATGGCCGGATAACAGTCAGATTACCTGGAATCTGTTTGTAGATGGAAATGCCGGTTCCTATATAGACTTTGGTTATAGCGAGGATTATGTGAAGTTTGGAGAGGATGACAATCAGGCATTTACGATTGAACTTTGGGTGAATATCAAAGAATATTGCAATAAACAGGGAGAAGACAACTGTACTTTCCTTTCTACCATGACAAACGATCCTTATTGGAGCGGATGGCGTGCCCAGGATCGTACGAAAGGATTATTGAGAACAATGGTTGCTCACTGGGAAAATGAGAATCATACAGCGGCAGGTATATGGGAACCGGGGTGGAAGAACTCAGATAACTGGACTAAAGATCGTTGGACACATTATGCCTATTTATTTAGTGATAAAGGTTTGCCGGGATTTGATACACCAACTGATATTAAGAGCTATGCTATGGTTAATGGTGTAAGGCGAGATGGAACAGTAGTTCGTATTGGTGAATCTTATAAGACTTATGTAAATAACAACTCTATTTCCAATCAGATTCACATGACCGGATTCTGTATGATGGACAATAATGGAAACCGTAACGAATGGTTCTCCGGTTACATAAAGAAGATCCGTATCTGGAAAACAAACCGGACAGAAAATCAGGTATATGCTTCTTATATGGGGAATGAAGAAGGTGTAAGTGCCGATAATCCGAATTTGGTAGAAGCCTGGGATTTTGAAGTGAAAGGTGATCAGCCTACTCAAAGTGCTACCAGGACAATAACAGGTTTGAAAGGTCATACAGCAACATTAGTTGGTGATAACTGGCAATGGATTGAATCCACAGACATTACAGATAACAAATAATTGTTTACCGGAATGAGTTTTCAATAGGTAGATTAAATATTCCCCTTATCTCTGTCATAAGGACAGAGTAAGGGGAAATTATTCTCCAATAACCCTTTATTAATCCTTTATTTTTATTGTAGAAAAGTGTTTTGGTCTGTATTTGTTCTTTATTGAATAAATATTATCGTTTTTTTTCAGCTATTTCTGCAATCTTTGTAACAGGAAAAATACTATAAACTTATAAACTATCATGAAAAGCAAAATTCTTTTGGCTCTGACACTACTATTGGGAGTATCAACTACCACATGGGCAGTCGGTAATTTAGGAAAAGCAAACCAGAAGAAGCATGCGTATACGAACGAAGATGTATGGGCAGCTTATGAAGGATTTAATAATACACTACTAGACTCCAATAAATATATTTACAAGACAAATTCGTCCTATCCGAGTGCTGTTGACCGTGGCAATGGAGCAGCGGCTATCTGGTGTCAGCCTATTTATTGGGATATGGCAATGAATGCCTATAAACTGGCAAAGGCACAGAAAGACAGAAAGAAGACAAGTTATTATAAAACACTCTGCGAGAAAATATTTGCAGGGAACAAAGCGCAATATTGTCAGTTTGATTTTGATGATAACAACGAAAATACCGGCTGGTTCATCTACGATGACATCATGTGGTGGACTATCAGCCTGGCACGCGGCTACGAGCTTTTTGGAGTGGATGAATATCTGAAACTTTCGGAAGCCAGTTTCAAACGGGTATGGTATGGCTCGGAAAAGGTAGGTGATACAGGCTCGTATGACAAAGAAAACGGAGGTATGTTCTGGCAATGGCAACCCATTCAAAATCCGAAACCGAATAAATTCAGTGATGGAAAGATGGCCTGTATCAACTTTCCGACAGTTGTTGCAGCATTAACCCTCTACAATAACGTGCCTGAAAATAGAAAAGAATCGACCGACAAACGGCCGGATTATCAGACGAAAGCTCAATATCTTGCCAAAGGTAAAGAAATCTATGAATGGGGAGTGGAAAATCTCTTGGATAAAGCAACAGGAAAGATTGCCGATAGCCGTCATGGAAATGGCAATCCTGCCTGGAAAGCACATGTCTATAATCAGGCAACCTTTATCGGAGCTTCCATACTGCTTTATAAGGCGACCGGAGAGAAACGTTATCTGGACAATGCTATTCTGGCAGCAGACTATACAGTGAAAGATATGTCTGCAGAACATAAAGTGCTACCTTTCGAAGGTGGTATTGAACAGGGTATCTATACTGCCATCTTTGCGGAATATATGGCATGGTTGGTGTATGATTGCGGACAAACCCAATATCTCCCATTCCTGAAACGTACCATCAAAACAGGTTGGGCAAACAGAGATAAGACACGGAACGTATGTGGAGGCGAATACTATAAAAAGTTGCCGGAAGGTGCGGAAATCGACAGTTATTCTGCTTCCGGTATACCGGCATTGATGCTTTTGTTTCCGGCTAAGAAATAAATAGAAAACGACGGAATTTGCGTAAAATAGATTAAATAAACAGGTGATTTAAATTATGAAACAACAACTGATGATGCTGTTACTGGGAACAGCTTCTGTATTTTGTAGCTGTGAGACCCAGGTAGAACAGCACGAGAAGAATGAATTACGTGCTCCGGCATATCCGCTGGTGACAATTGATCCTTATACTAGTGCATGGTCTACTACGGACAATCTATACGACAGTCCTGTAAAACATTGGACAGGCAAGGATTTTTCTTTACTTGGTGTTGCAAAAGTAGACGGACAAACCTACCGTTTCATGGGAACGGAAGAACTGGAACTACGTCCTTTGGTAAAGACATCCGAACAAGGTAGCTGGACAGGAAAGTATACCACTCAACAGCCTGCTGACGGATGGCAGAATGCCGGATTCAATGATAAAGCCTGGAAAGAAGGCGAAGCTGCCTTCGGAACCATGGAGAATGAACATACAGCCAAAACCCAATGGGGTGAAGAATTTATCTGGGTACGCCGGGTAGCTGATATTCAGGAGGACTTGACAGGAAAGAATGTATATCTTGAATTCTCTCATGACGATGATGCTATTATTTATATCAACGGCATCAAAGTGGTAGATACAGGTAATGCTTGTAAAAAGAACGAACGGGTGAAACTGTCGGAAGAAGTAGTAGCTTCTTTGAAACCGGGTGAGAATCTGATTGCAGGCTATTGTCATAACCGGGTAGGAAACGGACTGTTGGATTTCGGATTATTGGTAGAATTGGACGGTTATCGTTCTTTCCATCAAACAGCACAACAAACTTCTGTAGACGTACAACCTATGCAGACTTATTATACATTTACTTGCGGTCCGGTAGATTTGAAACTGACATTTACCGCTCCTATGTTCATGGATAATCTGGACTTGTTGTCACGTCCTGTCAACTATATCTCTTATGAAGTAGCCTCCAATGACGGAAAGAAACATCAGGTTGAATTGTATTTCGAAGCATCTCCGCAATGGGCAATCGACCAACCTCACCAGGAATCTGTTGCCGACAGCTTTACTGACGGCGATTTGTTATTCCTTCGTACCGGAAGCCGCAATCAGGAGATTCTGAAGAAAAAGGGTGATGATGTTCGTATCGACTGGGGACATTTCTATCTGGCAGCTGAAAAGGAAAACAGCACATCTGCAATCGGTGACGGCAGAGAGCTGCGCAAGAACTTCGTAGCCAATAAACTGGAAGCTCCTACCACAAACGGTTATGATAAACTGGCTTTGGTACGTTCATTGGGCGAAACACAAAAAGCTGATGGCCACCTGTTGATCGGATATGATGATATTTATTCTATCCAATACTTTGGTGATAACCTGCGTCCTTACTGGAATCGTGAGGGTAATGAAACGATTGTTTCCCAATTCCAGAAAGCAGAGAAAGAATACAAGACACAAATGAAGAACAGCGCTGCTTTCGACAAGAAGCTGATGGAAGAAGCTACTGCTGCCGGTGGACGTAAATATGCCGAACTTTGTGCATTGGCTTATCGTCAGGCCTTGGCTGCACATAAACTGGTACAGGCTCCGAACGGTGACTTGGTATTCCTTTCTAAGGAGAACTTCAGTAATGGTTCCATCGGAACAGTCGACCTGACTTATCCGGGAGCTCCGTTGCTTTTATACTACAATCCGGAATTGGTGAAAGCTACCATGAACCATATCTTCTATTATAGTGAAAGCGGAAAATGGACGAAACCATTTGCTGCGCATGATGTCGGTACTTATCCATTGGCTAACGGCCAGACTTATGGCGGTGATATGCCGGTAGAAGAATCGGGTAATATGGTAGTATTGGCTGCTGCCATTGCAAAGGTGGAAGGTAATGCAGATTACGCACAGAAACATTGGGAAACCCTGACTACGTGGACAGACTATCTGGTAGAGAACGGACTTGATCCGGCCAACCAACTTTGTACCGATGACTTTGCAGGTCACTTTGCACACAATGCCAACCTTTCTATCAAAGCAATCATGGGTGTTGCTTCATACGGTTATCTGGCAGATATGCTGGGCAAAAAAGACGTGGCTGAAAAGTACACACAGAAAGCGAAAGAAATGGCTGCCGAATGGGTGAAAATGGCTGATGATGGTGACCACTATCGTCTCACATTTGACAAACCGGGAACATGGAGCCAGAAGTATAACCTGGTGTGGGATAAACTGTTGAATCTGCAAATCTTCCCTAAAAATGTTGCAGAAACGGAAATAGCTTACTATCTTTCGAAGCAAAATAAATATGGTCTTCCGTTGGATAACCGTGAAACATACACAAAGACCGACTGGATCATGTGGACAGCTACATTGGCAAATGACAAAGCTACCTTTGAGAAATTTATCGAACCCGTATATCTGTTTATGAACGTTACACCTAACCGTGTTCCGATGTCCGACTGGGTATTTACAGACGAACCGAATCAAAGAGGCTTCCAGGCACGTTCCGTTGTAGGTGGATATTATATCAAAATGCTTGAAGGAAAACTGATTAAATAAAACAAAAATACCATGAAGAAACTAGCTCTATTCGCTTTTACGTTACTTAGTGCATGGGCTATGACTGCAAAAACAATTACCGGACCGGTGGACTATGTTAGTCCGCTGGTTGGTACGCAGTCAAAGCACGCATTATCTACCGGAAATAC
>NZ_QTNF01000019.1:0-115092 GCF_003603455.1 Bacteroides sp. AM37-9
ACACACCAGCCACAAGCCCTGAAAGGGCGGAACTGTATACAATTATGCCCTTTTAGGGCGCAAATTCAGATTGTCGTTTTTACGTAGGGCGTTGCCTTACGCTATATAATTAAGCCCTTTCAGGGCACTCCGCAAAATTATCATTTAGTTCATTTCAGTACAGTTTTACTCCAATTCAACTACTGATTCGTATAAACCTGTGTTTGAATACTATAATATATCTGTTCCGTCCTTCTATCAGCACACCGGCGTCAGCCCCATCTTCTTAGCCCGCTCCAGCATGAAAGCATGAGCAGCCTCATATTCGTTCGGAATCACTCCATCCAAGATAGCATCCTTTATAGCACTTTTCAGAACACCGACTTCACGACAAGGTTCCAAACCGAAAATCTCCATAATTTCTTCTCCGCTCACGGGTGGCTGGAAGTTACGGACACGGTCTTTCTCCTCCAAATCCTTCAGCTTTTGTCGAACCAACTGGAAGTTATTCAGGAAACGCTGCTTACGTTCCATATTCTTGGAAGTAATATCCGCTTCACAGAGCATCATCAAGTCGTCAATGTCATCTCCCGCTTCAAAGAGCAGACGGCGTACAGCCGAGTCTGTCACCACATCATCCGCGATAACAATCGGACGCATGTGCAGGCTAACCAGCTTCTGCACGTACTTCATCTTCTCATTCATCGGCAACTTCATCTTGCGGAAGATATGCGGAATCATCTTTTCACCGATAAAATTATGATTATGGAACGTCCATCCCGCTTTCGGTTCCCAACGTTTCGTGACAGGCTTGGCAATGTCATGCAGCAAAGCAGCCCAGCGTAACCAAAGGTTATCAGTCTTCTTGCTGATATTATCCAGCACTTCCAATGTGTGATAAAAATTATCCTTATGCGAACGTCCGTTCCGTGTTTCCACTCCCTGCAAGGCAGCAAATTCCGGGAAAATCAACGGCAGCAAACCGCTACGTTCCAAATCAATAAAACCTTTTGAGGGAATCGGAGACAGAATAATCTTATTCAGTTCGTCCGCAATACGTTCACGGGAGATGATTTCAATCCGTTCTTTATTCCGGCAAAGCGATTCGAAAGTATCATCGTCAATGTAAAAGCCCAGCTGCGTAGCAAAACGGATGCAACGCATCATGCGCAAAGGATCATCGCTGAAAGTGATATCCGGGTCGAGCGGAGTGCGGATTGTCTTTTCCTTCATATCCTCCATGCCTCCGAACGGGTCTACCAGTTCGCCGAAACGTGCCTTATTGAGACATACGGCAAGAGCATTGATCGTGAAATCACGACGGTTCTGATCGTCTTCCAGCGTACCGTCTTCAACAATCGGTTTGCGCGAATCCCGTTGATAAGACTCCTTACGCGCACCTACAAACTCTACTTCCGTACCTCTGTATTTTACTTGTGCTGTTCCGAAATTCTTGAAAACAGAGACATGAGCACCACGTCCCAACCGTTTTCCAAGGGCTTCTGCCATTGCAATTCCACTTCCTACAACTACTACATCTATATCTTTAGAGGGACGTTGCAGAAAAATATCACGAACGTAGCCACCTACCACATAACACTCCATGCCGAGCGCATCGGCCGTTTCGGCTATCTGTCCGAAGATGGGTTCGCTAAAATGCTGCTTCAATTCCTCTTGAGTCAACTCTATCATTCTTTTTAGTTATAAGTTTTGAGGGGACAAAATTACAAAAATAAGGGATATATTTGTATTTTTGCCGCTAATAAAGTGAATGAAGAACAGAACGATGAACAGTGAATGGCAAACGGACACTGCTTCTTCATATAAATAATAGAACCAGTAAATAGAATTTGTGATGAAAAAACTGATTATCCTCTTTTGTGGTACGCTGGCATTAGCTGCCTGCGGAAATGGCCTTGAGAAAAAAGCCAATGAAAAACTGATGGTTGCCAAGGCTGCCTACGAACGTGGCGACTATGAAGAAGCTAAGTTACAAATTGACAGTATCAAGATTCTGTATCCCAAAGCGTTCGAAGCACGTAAGGCAGGACAGGCACTAATGCTTGATGTTGAAACAAAAGCACAGCAAAAAACACTTGCTTATCTGGATAGCGCCTTTCAGGCAAAAACGAAAGAATTCAACGCCATCAAAGACAAATTCACACTAGAAAAAGATGCCGAATATCAACAAGTAGGCAACTACCTCTGGCCTACACAGACCATTGAGAAAAACATGCACCGTTCATACCTCCGCTTCCAAGTGAACGAGCAAGGCATCATGAGTATGACCTCTATCTATTGCGGTGCCGGCAATATCCACCACAACAAAGTGAAAGTGATTGCTCCTGACGGCAGTTTTGCCGAAACTCCAAGTTCCAAAGACAGCTACGAAACGACCGATATGAACGAGAAAATAGAAAAAGCTGATTACAAACTGGGAGAAGACGGTAATGTAATCGAATTCCTACATCTCAATAAAGACAAAAATATCCGTGTGGAATATATGGGCGACCGTACCTATAAAACAACGATGAGTCCCACCGACCGACTAGCCGCAGCCAATGTTTATGAATTAGCGCAAATCCTCTCCGCGATGGAACAGATTAAAAAAGAACAAGAGGAAGCTAACCTGAAAATCGGATTTATCAATAAGAAAAAAGAACGGAAGGCACAGGAGGAAATTACCGATTAATAAAAAGGAAACTCCATTTGGCAAAAAGAAAACGATCTGTGCGGAAATGAGATAAATGATTTTTTTATTTTTAGACATAAGAACAAAAGAACATAAAGGCTGCGCTTTGAAAATTATTTTTGTTGCTTATTGAACTGCTATTTTATTTCTTGTTCTTTTGTTCTTCTGTCTGAATTATATTCCCATTTAACTAAAAACCGTCAAAAGAGAAGCTATTTAGCAGAAAAAACCTCGGTCAACAATAAAACTGACGGGAATAGTTGTTATTTTTCATAAACGACAACTATTCCCGTCAAATGTATAATAAACCTCTTTATTCTCTGCGCGGAAGAAAAGGCGTTTCCTGGTATGGAGAAAAGGCGTAGTCTGCCATCATAAAACGGCGTAGCCTGGTAAGCAAAAACGGCGTATCCTCCACATCCTTATTTTACCCTTCTATTCAATTGATTATTAGCCTTTTCCCGTTTTGATTTTCCAACCCGTTTTCCGGTTGCCTTCTTTTTACCGGCTGCGGACTTTGTCTTTCCGACGAAAGGATTGTTATTTTTTTTGATTGGCATAGACAACACTTATATAAACAGTACTTATATCTGATTCTTGTTCTCTTATTCTCCTTCGTAATATTCGCCCAAAAACCAGCGAGCCACAAAATCCCAGTTTTCCTGCAACAGTTCCTTTCCGTTCTCAAACGGGAACTGTGCTTCCGACAACAGCTCATGTTCCATTCCATATTTCAACAAATCAAACGGGCACAAACCTTCTTCACAAAACAGTTCGTATGCTTCCTCTTCTGCCAGTTCAGCATTGTAAAGCGGGTTGCGTTTGTCCGCAAAATATGGGGCCACATCAGGACCGATCAACAGACCTTTCGGATTGGCGAAAACCACGAAGTTATCAAACTCTTTTAAATCAGGCAACAGAGAATCTTCTTCATCCTCCCACTTCAATGATTGCACAAAGAAAAATTTCAGCGCATCGTAAGAGTCGAAGTACAAAAGCGGTTCACCTTTACTTGCTTCAAGGAAACGCTCAACGTTGGCAGGCATTTTTTCTCCCGGCAAAGCTATCGGTAGAGGCATTCGCTTCTTTTGCATCAATTCCGTTTCCAGCAGCCAGTCGGTCGCAAGGTAATCACTGATAGGAGCCAATTCGAACGCAGCATCCAAACGGTTGTATAATACATCTGCAAACTCCAGCAAATCTGCATCCATCGGGTTCTCCACTCCGTCAAAATCATCACCGATCGGTGAATTGATTGCCCACAAAAGGAAAACAACATCTTCACGATTGATTTCGTCCGGCAGATATTCGTCCGTCAACGTGTAGAAAGGCAGGTAACGTCCGTAGTTTTCCTGATGCCAGTGGATAAATTGACGCCAGTTTCCTCCGTCTGCCACGCAATCTTCCAAGTATAAAGCACACGTCAGAGCCACTTGCTTCTGGTCTTCTTCCATGTCTTTCCCACCATATATATACGATTCAGCCACCAAAGGCAATAGCTGATTAGCAAAATCCAGATACCATTCATCCGTATCCACCGCTTTTACACGGCCGTGAGCATCCAGCCATGCCTTCATATAAATTTTCTGTTGTTTCATACTACAAACGTTTCAAAGCCAGTTTGATAACCTTTTCTACCGGAGCATCCGGTTCTTCCTTCAAGATAGCCAACACCACCTTTTGCGAAGGTGCGGCAGCAAAACCGAGCATTGTCAATGCAGACACCGCCTCTTCCTGCACTTCCGCATTGGCAGCTTGCAGCAACAGACCTGCGGAAGCACCTCCGCCGGCAGGCCCACTCATCGTTTTTATCTTATCTTTCAGGTCGACAATCACCCGTTGCGCAGTCTTCAGCCCGATACCTTTCACCGTTTTCAGCATATTTGCGTTTTCGGTGCTGATTACGTTCACCAGTTCGGCAGGTGAGAGCGCCGAGAGAATCATACGTGCCGTGTTCCCCCCGATTCCGGAGACGGAAATCAACAACAGGAAAATCTCCCTCTCCTGCTTCTCGGCAAATCCGTAAAGCACATAAGCGTCTTCCCGAATCGCCTCGTGAATATATAACTTACAGTTTTTCTTTCCCTGAATAGCCGAATAGGTATTCAAGGATATATTGGCGGCATATCCCACCCCGTTACAGTCAATCACTGCGGTTGCCGGACTTAGTTCGGCAAGTTCGCCTCTAATATATTCTATCATAACAGGGACAAAGATAAAACTTTCTCACCACAGATTACACTGATTTTCACAGATTATTCTTTTGTACATCAGATATGAAGAATATGAAAAAAATAAAAATATTAAAGCGAATGAACCAAAGTTAGTAGTAAATTGTTTACTTTTGCAAGCAAAAGAAAGAAATTTGTTCATTAAAACCAAGAAAAGAATGAAAAAAGTAAGAGCTGCCATCGTTGGTTATGGTAACATCGGACATTATGTACTGGAAGCGCTTCAGGCGGCACCTGATTTCGAAATAGCCGGAGTCGTTCGTCGTGCAGGAGCAGAGAACAAACCGGAAGAGTTGGCAAACTATGCAGTAGTAAAGGACATAAAAGAGTTGGGGGATGTAGACGTAGCTATTCTTTGCACGCCAACCCGCAGCGTTGAGAAATATGCAAAAGAATATCTGGCAATGGGGATTAATACGGTAGACAGTTTCGATATCCACACTGGTATCGTAGACTTACGCCGCACACTGGATGCTGCTGCCAAAGAACATAAAGCCGTATCGATCATCTCTGCCGGATGGGATCCGGGAAGCGACTCCATCGTACGCACCATGCTCGAAGCGATTGCTCCGAAAGGAATCACTTACACCAACTTCGGTCCGGGTATGAGCATGGGACACACAGTAGCCGTAAAAGCTATCGACGGGGTGAAAGCCGCTCTTTCCATGACTATTCCTACCGGCACGGGAATCCACCGCCGCATGGTGTACATCGAACTGAAAGACGGATATAAATTTGAAGAAGTAGCTGCTGCCATCAAAGCAGATCCTTACTTCGTGAATGATGAAACACACGTGAAACTCGTTCCGAGCGTGGACGCTCTATTGGATATGGGTCATGGTGTAAATCTCACTCGCAAAGGTGTATCCGGCAAAACACAGAATCAGTTGTTCGAATTTAATATGCGCATCAATAACCCCGCACTGACAGCACAAGTGCTAGTATGTGTGGCACGTGCTTCGATGAAGCAACAGCCGGGATGCTACACAATGGTAGAAATTCCTGTTATCGACCTTCTCCCCGGCGACCGTGAAGAATGGATCGGACATTTGGTATAATATATTTTATACATAAAATAAAAATTAAATAGAGAAAGGCGATACACCTTTCTCTATTTTTTTTATCTTTGTGAGCATACTACAAAAAACACAATAATGAGAAAACTATTCATTCTCTGCGCATTTCTATTGCAATATCTGTTGCCTGCTTACCCACAACAAGCCACAACAGCCACCATAGAGCTCAATCTGAAATATGGAAAACCTTCCAAAGAAGAACTGTCTCTCACCTCTTATGCCCCGGACACCACCGCCACGGCCATTTATCTATTCCATCAGGGACAAAGTGATTTCATCTACCACGACGGTTTTCAGCTGACTACCGAGCACTGGGTACGCATCAAAATTTTAAAACCGCAGGGAGTGTCATACGCCGATGTTTCCGTTCCTTACTACTCTCCTACCGATAAAGATGAAGGACAGGAAAGGGCCAGTGACATAGAAGGCTGCTCCTACAACATGGAAAATGGAAAATGTATCAAAACACCCATGAAGCGGGAATCCATTTCTTTCGAGCGAATCAACAACCTGTATAAAATGCTAAAATTCTCTCTGCCTGCCGTCAAAGAGGGGACTGTCATCGAATATCACTACAAACTCTACTCCGACTATTTTTCACATATCGACAACTGGATGATGCAAGAGGAACTTCCTATGCTCTACAACCAATACAAAATCACAATCCCTCATGTGTTCGTCTACAACATCGAACTCCGAGGAAAGGATTACATACAAGTGAAGCAAAGAGATTCCTCCATTCATGCCACGGAACGTGACGGGTCCGGTGCAGGGGGAGTCAGCAAAGACTTCACCGTTTCGGCACAGGAAACCACCTTTATCTCACGCAACCTTCCGGCTATCCGACAGGACGAATCCTATTGCTGGTGCCCGGAAGACTATAAAGTACAAGTCAGTTTCGACCTGCAAGGAACCCAATTCACACCCAATGAATACAAGCCATACAGCCAGAAATGGGAAGATGTAGATCACCAACTGCTAAAACCGGAAAATACACAGTTCGGCAAATATCTCTCGCTCACCAACCCTTTCCGTCCCGAAACCAAACAAGCCTACAACAGCGAAATGAATTTCGAGGAGAAAATCATCTGCGCCTTCCAGGTACTCAAAAAGAAAATGGCCTGGAACGGACGGTATCAGCTCTACAGTAAAGAACTCGAAAAGGTTATCAAGAAAGGAAGCGGCAGTAATGCCGACCTCAATTTTATCCTTATCAGCATCCTGAAAGACTTCGGACTGGAAGCCTATCCGGTGGCTATGAGCCGGCGTTCATCAGGCATACTGCCCTACAACTTTCCTTCCCTTCAAAAACTGAATACATTCATTGTCGCCGTCTACGACATAACCAAACAGAAATATGTATTTTTAGACAGCTCCATGGCTGTACCCGCCCTCAATATATTGCCACTCGACTTAGCTGTAAACAAAGCACGCATACTTTCCCTCAAAGAGAAAGAAGATAAGAAATGGGTGAACGTGATGGCTCTTTCCGACAATAAAAGTTTTATGAAGATTGATGCCCGAATAGAGGGAAACCAAGTGAAAGGACATCGCAGCACGGTTCTTTACGGGCAGGAAGCCATCGAATATCAGACGAATGAGAAGCATAAGCAAGACAGTCTCGTTTCGAATCCTAAAAACAATGTCAGCCAGAAAGAGAAACTCACTTTCACCAACCTGAAAGTGAAAAAACAAGAAAATGACTACGCACTGATAGAAGAAGAGTTCGACTTCGTCTTGCAAGCCGACCGGACGAACGATCACCTTTATATTAATCCGATGCTCTTTCCGCAATTGAAAAATAATCCGTTTATCCAGACGGAACGGGTACTTCCCATCGAATTCCCCTATCCGTACAAGTTCACGATGCTGTCTACGCTGACTCTCCCCGATGGCTACGAAGTGGAGGAGCTACCTCAATCACAAACTATCCGGTCAGAAGGAGACGGATTACAATGTAAATATATGATCCAGAAACAGGGAAATACAATCCTGCTCAATTATGTATTCCACCTGAAAGGATACATATTCCTTTCCGAACAATACAAACAGCTACAGGAGCTCTGGACCAAAGTGATCGAAAAAAATAATGCACTAATCGTACTCAAGAAAATATAAACTCTACCTGTTAATAGAATGATTCGTTCCAATCACTCCATCCTAAAGCAAATAATACGTCGGGCATTCAGCCTGTCCGGTGTCCTTATTTGCCTAAGTCTGCACACACAGACAGTGCGTGCACAGGATATTCTCAAGGATGCCAATTCCATTATCGTGGAAGCACGCACAGAGGTTCTCTGCAAATCCATGACTCAATCCATAGAAAAAGAGAGCCTGACAATCACTGTTCTCAACCATAGGGGACTGGATGCAGCACATTTCTTCTGCGGGTGTGACATGTTCCGTTCTTTGCAGAAATTTTCCGGAGAGATCATCAATGCCGGCGGACAAAGTGTACGCAAGATAAAGAAAGGCGAACTTCAGAAAAGTGAATATAGTTCTTCGCTTAGCACGGACGATTATTTCTATTATTACGAATGTAATTATCCGACATTCCCTTTCACAGTGAAATACGAATGGGAGGTGAAGTGCAATAACGGATTGATCGGCTATTCCACCTTTATACCGCAGGCATACCCCAACCAAGGGGTGGAGAAAGCAACTTACCGTATCGAGCTGCCTGCAGGACAAGGATGCAGATACCGTGAGCTGAACACGCAAGGAAAAAAAATCCAAGTAAAAGAATCTACCGGAGCCGACGGGCACCAAGTGATTGAAGCCACCGCCTCCAAACTCTCTCCCATCGTCAAAGAACCTTTCGGGCCGGATTTCGCAGAACTGCTTCCACGTGTCTATTTTGCGCCTTCCGCCTTCAAGTATGACAAGTCGGAGGGCGATATGAGCAGTTGGCAAAAGTACGGAGAGTGGCAATACCGATTGCTCGACGGGCGCGACCTGCTCACCGAACCTTTCCGCGCCAAGCTGCACGAACTGACAGCCAACTGCGCCACCGACCGGGACAAGGTGAAAGCCATTTATGATTATCTGGCAAAAACCACCCGCTACGTCAGCATCCAACTGGGTATCGGAGGTTTACAGCCTATTGCTGCTACCGATGTCTGCCGCACGGGATTCGGTGACTGTAAGGGATTATCCAATTACACTCGTGCCATGCTGAAAGAATTGGGGATTGCTTCTACTTATACAATTATCAGTACCACCAACGAACGTTTGTTACCGGATTTCTCCAGTGCCAACCAAATGAATCACGTCATTCTGCAAGTTCCGCTTCCACAAGACACGCTTTGGCTGGAATGCACCAATCCGTCGCTTCCATTCGGTTATGTTCACCAGGATATTGCCGGACACGATGCTTTACTAATTGAACCGGACGGTGGCAAAATGTGCCGCCTGCCCACTTATCCCGACTCGCTGAACACGCAGCACATCGCTGCCGACATCACTCTCTCCCCCACAGCAAAAGCACGGATAGAAGTGAACGAAGTCTCCCGGATCTTCCAATACGAAAATGAAGCAGGCATCGTCTATCTGGAACCTAACAAACAGAAAGACCGCATCCGCTCGGGCATCCACTTGTCTCAAGCCGATATCCGGAATCTGCAAATCAGCGAATGTAAGGAGACAAATCCATCCATCACTTTCCGCTACACTGCCACCAGCAATCAATACGGTCATAAGACGGGAAACCGCTTGTTTATCCCCGCCAATGTGTTCCGAAAAGAATTTAGTGTTCCTCCTCTGACGAAGCGCACTTATCCTATTCATATCGACTACGGCTACACAGATACAGACAGTATCCGCATCCAACTGCCGGAAGGCTATGTGATTGAAGGACTTCCGAAACCACTTGACGTGAAAAGCAAGTTTGGCAGTTTTCATTCCGACATTCAGGTGAAAGATAAGAAAATATGCATCGTTCACCGATTGTTCATGTCTAAAGGGGTTTACAGTCCGGATGAATATGCGGCATTTCTTGATTTCCGCAAGCAAGTAGCCGGGCAATACAGTGGAAAAATCATTCTAAAAAAAGAATAAGGGGGGGGGAACGCTTTACGGAAAATAAAGTATCTTTGCAACTCAATATTTTTTATGACTTAACAATTCAAAAAAGGAACATTGAAGAACAAACGATACAATAATATAGAAGAATGGGCAAATACCCTTAGCCATGGAATAGGTATTCTGCTTGGAATCGTGGCCGGATATTTATTATTGGAAAAGGCTTCCGAAAATATAGAACCGCAGTGGGCAGTTGCTTGTGTATCTGTCTACTTGGCGGGGATGCTTTCTTCTTATGTCAGTTCTACGTGGTATCACGGCAGCCGTCCGGGAAAGCTGAAAGAGCTGCTCCGTAAATTCGATCATGGAGCTATCTATTTGCACATTGCCGGAACCTACACTCCTTTTACCCTGCTTGTTCTGCGGCATGCCGGCGGATGGGGATGGGGAATTTTTGCTTTCGTCTGGCTGTCGGCTATCGCCGGTTTCATTCTTAGCTTCAAAAAACTGAAAGAACATAGTAATCTCGAAACGGCTTGTTACGTAGGTATGGGCGCCTGTATATTGGTAGCCATGAAACCTTTGTTAGATCATCTGGGAGAACTGGGAGCCACTACCGCTTTCTGGTGGCTGATTGGCGGAGGAGTTTCGTATATCGTGGGAGCTGTTTTTTATTCGTTGCGCAAACCATATATGCATGCCACTTTCCACTTGTTTTGTCTGGGAGGCAGCATCGGGCATATCATTGCCATCTGGCTGATTCTATAAGGAATAGTAGGGACAAAAAAAAGGCTATCTATCCCAGACAGCCAATCTTTGTTAACCTTAAATCTAATACTATGAAAAACACAGTACAAAGATACGGACTTTTCGGTTATCTCCAAATTTTCGGGGCAAAGCAGCCTAACTTATAACACGGTTTAATAAAAAGCAGAGGTTCGTTAACGTTTAACGCAATAAAGTTAAAAATTAACGAATCGTTTATTAACTATTTAAATGATTGAAGGCTGTTGAAGAGACTTTTCTCATCTAAAGAGACTCTTCCCATCCGAAATTGAAACGAACAAACAAACTGATTCGCTGATTCGTTATATATAGAGAAACTTAAAACAATTTTAGAGCATAAACTTATGGACTGGGAAAATCATCTTATAAAGCACCTGCAATGGTCGGACTCCATTATCAACCGGGAAGCCAAAGAACACGTAGCCCGTGAAATTGCCGCCACGGCAAAAGACGGAGATGTGATAGGAGCCGGCTCCGGCTCTACAGTCTATCTAACTCTGTTCGAACTGGCGCGACGGATTCGTGAAGAGCACTTGCATATTGAAGTGATTCCCGCCTCTCAAGAAATCTCGATGACTTGCATACAGCTAGGCATCCCACAAACTATCCTTTGGAACAAGCGCCCCGACTGGACATTTGACGGAGCGGACGAAGTAGACCCGCAGCGAAACTTGATTAAAGGACGTGGCGGAGCTATGTTCAAAGAAAAACTGCTCATTAGAAACAGCCGCAAAACGTTCATCATCATCGACCCCAGCAAGCGCGTCAATCAGTTGGGAAATAAATTTCCCATTCCGGTAGAGATCTTTCCGGACTCACTAACTTATGTAGACCATGAGCTGCAACGACTGGGTGCATCAGAAATCGTCCTGCGTCCTGCCCACGGCAAAGACGGGCCTGTCTTTACAGAAAATGGGAATTTCATCCTCGACACTCGTTTTAACTATATTGATTCTTCGCTCGAAGAACAACTCAAAACCATTATCGGTGTCATAGAGAGCGGCCTTTTCATAGGTTATGATGTCGAAGTTATCATGGCAGAGTAAAACAACGTAAACTGGAAAATCGCATTTTGTAGGGAAATGAATTTATTTACCACAGAGGACCCAGAGGTGAATCTTGTTCATGCCTGTACGGTTCTGATTCTTTTCATTTATATACCGTAATGCATTGTTTTAGCCTATTCTAACAAGGGTATATTCTCACTGCAATGAGAAAAAGTTCTCATTATAATGAGTATTTCTTCTCATTGCTATGAGTATTTTTTCTCATAGGGATAAGTATAGTTGAGAAATGCATTTCCCACAAAACACAGATATTAAAACGTCATCAAACATATTTATTTTTATTCAAAGCCGAATGATAGTTAAAATAATAGTGAAAACACTGGGAAATTCATTAAAAATTCGGGTAGAATATTACCCCCCATCTCAAAATCAATGAGAAAAAGAGACTACTAAATAAACAAGAACAGATAAAGGAAATTTCAATAAAAGAAACCGGAAGAACCGGACAATTTGCGAAAATAGAAACAAAATAACTGAAAAACAATAAGATAGAAGAAGAAAACACGAAAAAACAGGAAGAAAAAAGATCAATAAGTCTTAGCAGAACTTGGTACATTTGCGATTGTAAACTTACCGTCAATATCAGTGATAGTACCAAGGGTAGTGCCATTCACCAATATTGAAGCACCTACGACAGGTTGTCCATCTTCTTCAGAAGTAACCAAACCGGTAACTCTGGATGTCTGCGCTGTCATCAGACCTATACCTATAAAAAGGAAGGTCATTAAGAACATCAATTTTCTTTTCATAAATTCTCTCTTAAATTTAACCTATAAACAGATTTTTTGTCTCTAACAGGTTGCAAAGATAACACTAATTATGACAAACCGGAAAAAGTGTTACGTATTTAACTAAAAAGTATTATTTTGCAAGCTCCCATCTAGTAAAAACCAACAAACTATAACTAGAAATATTCAATTTAATATATTTTAAAATAGAATTTCTATCATAAAGATAGCGTCTAAAAAGATGTTTTCAAGATAAAAAGAACATTATTTCCTCCCAAATGGTATCTTTTTATCATTTTACATCTCCCAAAAGACTAAAGAACTATTAACAATGATGAAAACTGAAACGACCATGTACCAAGTTCTGCTAAAACTTTGCGCATTTCTTATGTAGGAATGATTTCGCAGGACGTTTCCATCAAACCGGGAGTAATAAAAGTCGTATTAAAAAGTGACGCGAAAGCACTGGATGAGGTTGTAGTGACAGCCATGGGTATCTCGCGTGAAAAGAAAGCACTGGGTTACGCCGTTCAGGACGTAAAATCAGATCAGCTGACGCAGGCTGCCAACTCCAATCTGGCAGGAGCGCTGCAAGGTAAAGTATCCGGTTTGGACGTTAAGCCTTCAAGTGGTATGCCAGGAGCTTCTTCACAGATCACCATCCGTGGTGCACGTTCCTTCTCGGGTGACAACACTCCGCTTTACGTTATCGACGGAATGCCGGTAACCAGTACGCCGGACGTTAGCACAGACATACAGAACAATGGTAGTGTGAGCGGAGCCGACTTCGCCAACCGTGCGGTAGATATCGACCCTAATGATATTGAAAGTATCAACATTTTGAAAGGACAGGCTGCTTCTGCACTTTATGGTATCCGTGCTTCTAATGGTGTGATTATCATCACAACCAAAAGTGGTAAAGGGCTGGAAAAAGGCAAACCACAGGTTAGCTTCTCTTCTAATGTCAGCTTCGATGTAGTCGGTCGTCTGCCGGAATTCCAGAAAACATACGCACAAGGTTCGGGTGGAGTATTCAGCACTACTTCGGGAACGTCTTGGGGACCTAAGATTTCCGAACTTCCAAACGACGCAACGTATGGAGGTAACACGGATAACGAATACACGCAGAAGTTCGGTAAGCAACAGGGAAAATATTATGTTCCCCAACGTGCAGCAGCCGGTCTTGACCCGTGGGCTACTCCACAGGCGTATGACAATGCAAAAGACTTCTTCGACACAGGAATCACCTGGAGCAATTCATTGAATGTAGCGCAGATGCTCGACAAGAGCTCCTACTCTATCTCATTGGGAAATACACATCAGGACGGTATTATCTCAAGCACTGGTATGGACAGATATAATGTAAAGGTTAGTGCTGACACGAAACTGACCAACAACTGGAGTTCCGGATTTACAGCTAACTATATCACTACTTCTATCGACAAGGCAGTGACTTCCGGTAACGGTCTGTTAAGAACGGTTTACGCAGCTCCTCCCAGCTATGATCTTGCCGGTATTCCAAGTCACGTAGACGGTAACCCGTACACACAGAATTCTTTCCGTGGTAGCTTTGACAACGCTTATTGGGCGATGGAAAACAACAAATTCACAGAAGATACCAACCGTTTCTTCGGAAATGTATACGCAAGCTATCAGACTGATTTTGGTACAACCAACCACAAGTTGAACGCAAAATACATGGTCGGCGTGGATGCTTACACCACTCACTATGTAGACAGCTACGGATACGGTAGTAATACCGGTGGCGGTCGCGGACAGATCGAAAACTACGGCTGGACGAACGCTACATACAACTCTTTGCTGACCATCAACTATGACTGGCGCATCAACGAGGACTGGGGATTGAATGCTGTATTGGGTAACGAAATTATCCAAAGTAACAGAAAGAAGTATTATGAATATGGTACGAACTACAACTTCCCGGGATGGAACCACATCAACAACGCCACTACTCAACAGACAGAGGAAGAGACGTGGAAAAACCGTACAGTGGGATTCTTCGGTAACGTATCGGCTTCTTACAAAAATATGCTTTATCTGACCCTCACCGGACGTCAGGACTACGTATCTAATATGCCACGTAACAACCGTTCGTTCTTCTATCCTTCTATTTCGGCAGGCTTCATCCTGACGGAACTGGATGCATTGAAAAACAATGTTGTTAATCACGCTAAATTGAGAGTATCTTATGCGGAAGTAGGACAAGCAGGGGATTTCCTCGAAAACTACTACTCAACTCCGACATACGGAGGTGGTTTTTACACACTGACTCCGATCATGTATCCGATGAAAGGTACTACTGCCTATACTCCGTACTACACGATTTTCGACCCGAAACTGAAACCGCAGAACACACGTTCGTATGAAGTGGGTACTGACGTGAACTTCCTCGATAATTTAATCACATTCAGTTATACGTACTCACGCCAGAATGTAAAAGACCAGATTTTTGAAGTGCCTTTGGCTTCTTCTACCGGTGCCAGCAAACTGCTCACCAACGGTGGTAAGATTCATACCAACACGCACGAATTCACTCTCGGCTTCAACCCCATCCGAACGAAGAATATCAACTGGGATTTTGCATTCAACTGGACGAAGATCGATAACTACGTAGATGAACTGGCACCGGGTGTAGAAAATATCTCTCTGGGTGGTTATGTTACTCCGCAGGTACGTGCTTCGGCAGGTGAGAAATTCCCTGTAATCTATGGTGTAGGTTTCAAGAGAGATGAAAACGGTAATCGTCTGGTAGACGAAAACGGTCTTCCTATCGCTGGTGAAGCACAGGTAATCGGAAAGGTTTCTCCGGACTTCCTGATGGGTTTCAACACCACATTACGTTTATGGAAGTGTACAATCAGCGCAGTACTCGACTGGAAACAGGGTGGCCAGATGTACAGCAGAACAACCGGACTGGCAGACTACTACGGTGTCAGCAAGAGAACGGAAAACCGCGAAGGTACCATCATCTTCGACGGATACAAAACCGATGGAACTAAAAATGATATCGCTATCACAGGTGCAAACGCACAACAGGTATTTTACAGCCGCCTGAACGATATTGACGAATCTTCTGTATATGACAATTCTTTCATCAAACTGCGTGAAGTGGCTGTCAACTACAAAATTCTTCAAAAACGTTCAATGGAACTTTCTGTAAACGCATTTGCCAGAAATATCCTAATCTGGGCTCAATTGCCTGACCTCGATCCGGAAGCCAGTCAGGGTAACAACAACATGGCAGGAGCATTTGAAGATTATTCAATGCCGCAGACAGCTAGTTTCGGCTTTGGTTTCAACATTAAATTTTAATCTGCAAGACAATGAAAAAATATAAATCAATAGGAAAATTGCTGGCAGTTTCTTTCTTGACTGCTGCCATTGCTTCTGCTTGTACGGAAGACGCAATGGATAAAATCAATGAAAACCCTAACAATCCTCTGGATGCGCCTGCAAAATTTTTGATTACAGACTTAGGGGTAAGCACTGCATTCAGCACTGTGGGAGGGGATTTCTCGCTCTATTCTTCTGTTTACATTGAACACGAAACGGGTATATCCAACCAGCTTTACCGGGCGGAAGTACGTAGCGGAGAGCCTACAACGGCTACTACCTACAACAACGCATGGATCAACGTGTATTCAAATATCAAGAACGCTAAAATCGTTATCAAGAAGTGTGAAGAAGATCCTTCGGAAAAAGGAAACGTAGTGACGGAAGCAATTGCTAAAATCCTGCTCGCTTACAACGGAGCAGTGGCTGCCGATGTATTTGGAAATACACCGTACAGCCAGACTGGTATCCTCAATCCGGACGGCACACCAATGTATATGCAGCCCAAAATAGATACGCAGGAAAGCATTTATCAGGAAGTGATGCAGAATCTGGATGATGCCATCACTCTGCTGAATAACGGTACTGCCAAAGATGCAGGTCTGTCCGGCGCAGTCGGTTCTAAAGACTTGATCTACGGTTCAAACACCAGTACTCAAGCAAGTATGTGGCTCAAGACAGCTTATGCGTTAAAAGCACGCTATACAATGCGTCTGCTCAATAAAAGTGCCAATAAGACAACTGATCTTCAGAACATTCTTACTTATGTGAGCAAATCATTTGCTAATGCAAGTGAAGAATGTAAACTGGCTGTTTATGACGCTGATTCGCAGTTGAATCCGCTTTGGTCATTCAGCTATAGCCGTAACAGTTTGGCAGCCAGTGCCAGTCTGATTGAAAAGTTTGTTGAGCGCAATGACCCCAGAGCACCGCAAGCATTTCTGGAGCCCGATCCCACCGGCTATATTGCTTATGGATACGGAGGTACGCAAGCTACAGACATCGCAAGTATCAAAGCAGCTCCTAACGGAACCCCGCAAGAGTTGCAGAACAATTATGGTATGTCAATGATATCATGGGCAATGTCGGCTCCGACTCTTTTAATCAGTTATCATGAAGTGAAATTCCTCGAAGCAGAAGCATTATGCCGCTTGGGAGGCAGACTGGATGAAGCTAAGAGTGCTTTAAAAGCTGCAATCACTGCCGGATTCGAGAATCTGGAAAACTCAATTATAGATGCCGCTGACACTTGGGTAGCTGATGGCGACAGTGATTTGGGTGCAGATGTAGCAGAAACCTATTTCACGGATGAAGTAGAACCGTTATTCGATGCCAACCCTCTGCAAGAGACAATGATACAGAAGTATCTCGCCTTCTTCGGTGCATCCGGCGAATCACTGGAAGCCTATAACGACTACCGTCGTTTGAAAGGTGCAGGAGAAAACTTCATTGTACTGAAGAACCCGCTGAACAACAATAAGTTCCCATTGCGCTTCGGTTATGGAGCAGACGACGTATTGGCAAATCCTGAAGTGAAAGCTGCTTTCGGTGATGGCCAGTATGTATATAGCGAAGCGGTCTGGTGGGCCGGCGGAAACAAATAATGAACTTAAAATCTCTCAAAGGAGAGACTTTACATAGAGTCGTTTCTGTACTCTAACAAATTAACAGAGGCGAACAAAAATAGGCCAACCGTGAGGTTCGCCTATTTTATTTTATCCAATTTCATCAGATGAATGCTCAAATATAATAGAGAAAAAGGAATATTCAACGGCATCTTTTACATACCATTTTTCTACCCAATCATACTCTTTTTCTACGCTATTCCGTATTTAACGTTTAAGCATCTTTTAAATAAATTAAAAAAATTCCCGTACGAATCAATTTCACCACTGCAAATCGGGTAGATATTTGCTTAAAGTAGTGCGGAGAATACTCAAAGTAATAGGTTTCACCAACACTTCAGTTGCTCCTGCGTTCATTGCGTTTTCCTTATCCGAGCTGAAAGCATAAGCTGTCTGCATGATAATAGGAATTTCAGTATTAGACTCACGAATTATCTTCGTTGCCTCCAACCCGTTCATCACCGGCATCTTGATATCCATCAGCATTGCTTTGGTTCTTTCCTGATGCTGTTGAAACAACTCCACCATTTCCTGCCCATTTTTAGCCCACTCGATATCACACTTTTTGCCTATGATAGCCTTGATTAATTTAAAGTTGCTGTCATCGTCTTCAGCTACTAAAATTAAGGGTCTGAATTCATTCATTTGTTCGCTTTCCATATCGCTTATATATTGTTTTTTTATCTGTTTTTTGGGATTAATCTCCCTTTTCAGCCCGCAAGTTATAAAAAAGATTCATATATTTCGCTATCTTTGCGCCTCAATTTAAAAGAATAGTATGATTTCTGTTGACGGACTAGCCGTAGAGTTTGGCGGCACTACTTTATTTAGTGATATTTCTTTCGTAATTAATGAAAAAGACCGCATCGCACTGATGGGTAAAAATGGGGCGGGAAAAAGTACGCTGCTGAAAATTTTGGCAGGCGCACGACAACCGACACGTGGAAAAGTTTCCGCGCCCAAAGATTGCGTAGTAGCCTATCTGCCTCAACATCTGATGACGGAAGACGGAAGAACAGTGTTTGACGAAACGGCACAGGCTTTTTCACATCTGCATGAAATGGAAGCGCAGATTGAAAAACTGAACAAAGAGCTCGAGACACGGACGGACTACGAGAGCGACAGTTACATGGCGCTGATTGAAGAAGTGTCTGCCTTGAGCGAGAAGTTTTATTCGATTGACGCAACTAATTATGAAGAGGATGTGGAAAAGGCATTGCTCGGATTAGGGTTCACCCGGAGCGATTTTCAACGCCAGACGAGTGATTTCAGCGGTGGATGGCGGATGCGCATCGAGCTCGCTAAGTTGCTGTTGCAGAAACCGGACGTACTCTTGCTCGATGAGCCGACGAATCATCTGGATATTGAATCTATTCAATGGTTGGAAGATTTCCTTATTAATAACGGGAAAGCAGTTATCGTAATCAGCCACGACCGCAAATTCGTGGATAATATTACAACACGCACCATCGAAGTGACGATGGGACGTATTTATGATTATAAGGTGAACTATTCCCAATATCTGCAACTGCGTAAGGATCGCCGCGAACAGCAGCAGAAGGCATACGACGAGCAGCAGAAGTTTATTGCTGAAACGAAGGAGTTCATCGAACGATTCAAAGGAACATATTCAAAGACGTTGCAGGTACAGAGCCGCGTCAAAATGCTGGAAAAGCTGGAATTGCTCGAAGTCGATGAGGAGGATACTTCTGCATTGCGACTGAAATTCCCGCCTTCACCCCGTTCGGGCAGTTATCCAGTTATCATGGAAGGTGTTGGAAAGGCATACGGAGAGAAAGTGGTGTTCCGCAACGCTAACCTGACGATTGAGCGTGGTGATAAAGTAGCTTTTGTCGGTAAAAACGGTGAAGGTAAATCTACACTCGTGAAATGTATCATGAAGGAAATCGAACATGACGGTACACTGACTCTAGGACATAATGTACAAATCGGATATTTCGCTCAGAATCAGGCTTCGTTGATGGATGAAAACCTGACAGTTTTCCAAACGATTGATGATGTAGCCAAGGGGGATATCCGGAACAAGATTCGTGATTTACTGGGTGCTTTCATGTTTGGTGGTCCCGAGGAATCAATGAAGAAGGTGAAAGTACTTTCGGGTGGGGAGCGTACCCGCCTTGCCATGATTAAATTGCTGTTGGAACCTGTCAACCTCCTGATCCTGGATGAGCCGACGAATCATCTGGACATGAAAACGAAAGATATCCTGAAACAGGCATTGCTGGATTTTGACGGCACGCTGATTGTTGTTTCACATGACCGTGACTTCCTCGACGGACTGGTGAGCAAGGTGTATGAGTTCGGTAATCAAAAGGTGACGGAACATCTTTGCGGCATCTACGAGTTCCTCGAAAAGAAAAAAATGGATTCGTTGCAAGAACTGGAAAAGAAATAATAAATAATAAAAAGAGGGTATCGGCTGCAGGCGGAATAAAAGTATTTGTATATTTGCAACATCATTTATAACAGGCAGTTAGAAAAAAATGGATGAAACAAGGCAGTTATACATTATAAGCGGATGTAACGGAGCTGGTAAAACAACAGCTTCCTACACTGTACTGCCTGAAATTTTATTATGCAAAGAGTTCGTTAATGCGGATGAAATCGCCAAAGGTTTATCACCGTTCAATCCGGAAAGTATGGCTATAGAAGCCGGCCGTCTGATGTTGAAACGTATTAATGAACTATTAGCTGCTAAAGTAAGTTTCTCTATTGAAACAACATTGGCAACCCGTTCATACACCCGGCTCATTCAAAGAGCACAAAATGCCGGATATAAAGTCAGCTTGATTTATTTCTGGCTGAATTCTCCGGAACTTGCCGTCAACCGTGTGTTACAACGGGTCAATGAAGGGGGACATAATGTACCGATGGACGTTATCTACCGCCGATATCAGGCAGGCATTAACAATCTGTTTCAGATTTATATGCCGCGTGTAGACTATTGGCTGTTAGCCGATAACAGTATTTCTCCTCGAGTAATTGTAGCCGAAGGTTACCAACATGGCGAGGATCGAATATATGAACTTGAACTTTTTAAATGCATCAAGAATTATGTCAAATAATGAAATGCAAGAATTGAGCGATAAATTACGACGCGGTCTTCAGCTGGCAGAAAAGCGATTGCTGGAAAAAAATGCTCGCAATGGTAAACTCCTTAGTCAGGGAACACCAGATGGAAAAGTAATTTATGTATCAGCAACAGAATTGCTGGAACGTTTGCAAGAAAAAGAAAAGGAATCAATAAAAAAATAAATTCTCTAAAAGAAAGGATGAAAGGGAAGAAACGAATAATAGTAACTCTGCTGTTTTTAATCAACATTATAATGTTGGTGGCAGCCGTTATTCCCCATCATCATCACCCCAACGGAATGATTTGCATGAAGCAGGACTTGCCTGTAGAACAACAATGTCCCACGCATCATCATCACCCGGGAAACGATTCATGTTGCAGCAGCGAATGTATGACTCGTTTCTACTCTCCCACTCCATCCGTACATACGGATAGCGGACCGGATTATGTATTCATCGCTACCCTGTTCACGGATGTAATCATCGAACATCTATTACGGCCACAAGAGAGACGGATTAAGAACTATTACGTCTACCGAGACTCTCTGCATGGCACGGATATACACCGTGCCACTCCTCTTCGTGCCCCTCCCTACTCTGTTTTTGCGTAAAAGCGTAAATGCAAATCAGTTGCATTTGCGTTACCTTATCTTTGTAGCGTAAAAAAACAGTAAAATTTAGTAGGAAAATATCATTATGAAAAAACTTATTTTCGTAGGAATCCTAGGCTTATTCGTGCTGGGTTCCTGTAATAATAGTACCGTCACACACACACACAATGAACACGATCATGCCACGGAAGGACATAATCACGAGGCAGAGGGTTCCAATCATTCTCATGAAGGCGAATGTAGCGGAGAACACAACCATGAAGCGGCCGATGGACATAACGAGTCTGCCGAAGCGCACAGTGATGAAATCATCCTTCCGAAGGCAAAAGCTGAAGCAGCCGGTGTCAAGGTGAGCGTTATCGAACCTGCACCTTTCCAGCAAGTGATTAAAACCAGCGGACAGGTGCTGGCTGCCCAAGGTGATGAATCGGTTGCCGTAGCTACAGTGGCCGGCGTTGTATCTTTCCGTGGAAAAGTAACGGAAGGAATGAGCGTCGGCAGCGGCACGCCGCTAGTCACGATTTCTTCAAAAAATATCGCCGACGGTGATCCGGTACAACGTGCCCGCATTGCCTACGAGGTATCTAAGAAGGAGTACGAACGTATGAAAGAGCTTGTTAAAAACAAGATTGTATCTGACAAGGATTTTGCACAGGCAGAGCAAAGTTATGAAAATGCCCGCCTTAGTTACGAAGCCCTTTCCAAGAATCATTCGGCTATCGGCCAAAGTATTACAGCTCCTATTGCAGGATATGTGAAAAGCATTCTTGTGAAAGAAGGTGACTACGTGACCATCGGACAACCGCTGGTGAGCGTGACGCAGAATCGTCGTCTTTTCCTCCGTGCCGAAGTGTCGGAAAAGTATTATCCATACCTCCGTACAATCAGTTCCGCCAATTTCCAGACTCCTTATAATAATCAGGTTTACGAGCTGAAAGCATTGAACGGCAAACTTCTCTCTTTTGGAAAAGCTGCCGGAGACAACTCTTTTTATGTGCCTGTCACTTTTGAGTTCGACAATAAAGGGGAAGTGATCCCCGGATCATTCGTAGAGGTGTTCTTGCTTTCTTCAACGATGGAAAACGTACTGTCTCTCCCACGCACGGCACTGACAGAGGAACAAGGTATCTTCTTTATCTACCTGCAACTGGACGAAGAGGGTTATAAAAAACAGGAAGTAACGATAGGAGCCGACAACGGTAAAAGTGTTCAGATCCTGACCGGAGTGAAGGCTGGCGACCGTGTAGTGACCGAAGGTGCTTATCAGGTTAGACTGGCAAGCGCTAGCAATGCCATCCCGGCACATAGTCACGAACATTAAAGCGGCGAGGTGCCGCAGCCGGATTTTCTTGCGGCGCATCTATCAAGTTATTTATAACTCTCAATTAATGAAATATCATGCTTAATAAAATTATACATTACTCCCTACACAACCGGTTGGTTGTAGTCTGCGCGGCCATCCTCCTGCTAATTGCGGGAACGTATACCGCCATGCATACGGAAGTAGACGTATTCCCCGACCTGAACGCACCTACGGTAGTCATCATGACCGAGGCCAACGGTATGGCTGCAGAAGAAGTTGAACAGCTCGTCACTTTTCCTGTTGAAACTGCCGTAAACGGAGCTACGGGTGTACGCCGTGTCCGCTCTTCTTCTACCAACGGATTTTCCGTTGTCTGGGTAGAATTTGATTGGGGAACCGATATTTATCTCGCTCGCCAGATTGTTAGCGAGAAGTTAGCAGTGGTGAGTGAATCACTGCCGGTCAACGTTGGTAAACCGACACTCGGCCCACAATCTTCCATCTTGGGCGAAATGCTCATCGTCGGTCTGACTGCCGACTCCACTTCGATGCTCGATCTTCGTACAATTGCGGACTGGACTATCCGTCCCCGTCTATTGTCTACCGGAGGAGTGGCACAGGTTGCCGTACTCGGAGGAGATATCAAAGAATATCAGATTCAGCTGGATCCCGAACGGATGCGTCATTACGGCATTTCGATGGGAGAAGTGATGGCTGTGACACAGGATATGAACCTGAACGCAAATGGAGGTGTGCTCTATGAATTTGGAAATGAATATATTGTACGCGGTGTACTTTCAACTTCTAAAACAGAGCAACTTGGCAAAGCGGTAGTAAAGACAGTGAACAACTTCCCTGTCACGCTGGAAGATATTGCGGACGTAACCATCGGACCGAAAGCCCCGAAACTGGGAACTGCTTCAGAGCGTGGAAAATCTGCCGTACTGATGACTATTACCAAACAGCCGGCTACCAGTACGCTGGAACTGACGGATAAACTGGAAGCATCTTTGAAAGACCTGCAAAAGAATCTGCCACCAGACGTAAAAGTTTCAACGGACATATTCCGTCAAAGCCGCTTTATCGAAAGTTCCATCGGCAATGTGAAGAAATCACTCTTTGAAGGAGGTATTTTTGTAGTAATCGTACTCTTCCTGTTCCTAGCAAATGTGCGCACTACATTGATTTCATTGGTAACGCTGCCTCTTTCCCTGCTTGTTTCGATTCTGACGCTGCATTACATGGGACTGACAATCAACACCATGAGTCTAGGAGGTATGGCGATAGCCATCGGCTCATTGGTAGACGACGCCATCGTCGATGTGGAAAACGTGTATAAACGACTGCGGGAGAACCGTCAGAAAGCAGAAGCGGAAAGGTTAAGTACACTCGAGGTGGTATTCAATGCTTCGAAAGAGGTGCGGATGCCTATACTTAATTCTACGCTGATTATCGTTGTCAGCTTTGTTCCGTTGTTCTTCCTTAGCGGAATGGAAGGCAGAATGTTGGTTCCGCTGGGCGTTGCCTTTATCGTAGCATTGTTCGCGTCGACAGTAGTTGCTCTGACGCTGACTCCGGTGCTCTGTTCTTATCTATTAGGAAGCAATAAGACAAACAAGGAACTGAAAGAAGCTCCCCTTGCCCGTTGGATGAAAGGGATTTATGAAAAGGCACTGACTTGGGTGCTGGCACACAAACGAGTGACACTTGGAGGTACAATCGCACTCTTTGTGGTTGCGCTCGGAGTGTTCTTTACACTCGGACGCAGTTTCCTTCCTTCCTTTAATGAAGGATCGTTCACCATCAATATTAGTTCTCTACCGGGTATTTCACTGGAAGAAAGCAATAAAATGGGACATCGGGCAGAAGAGTTATTGATGACGATTCCCGAAATACAAACCGTAGCCCGGAAAACGGGACGTGCCGAACTGGACGAACATGCATTAGGGGTAAACGTTTCTGAAATAGAAGCTCCGTTTGAACTGAAAGATCGTTCGCGCAGTGAACTGGTAGCTGATGTACGTGAAAAGTTGGGTACTATCACCGGGGCAAATATAGAAATCGGACAACCAATCAGCCACCGTATCGACGCTATGTTATCGGGTACGAAAGCGAATATCGCTATCAAGCTATTCGGAGACGATCTGAATAAAATGTTCTCACTCGGTAATCAAATTAAAGGAGCTATCAGTGATATTCCCGGTGTTGCCGACCTGAACGTGGAACAACAGATTGAGCGTCCGCAGCTGAAAATACAGCCTAAACGGGAAATGCTGGCTAAGTTCGGTATTACTCTGCCGGAGTTCTCGGAATATGTGAACGTAGCTTTGGCTGGAAAAGTGATCTCGCAGGTTTATGAGCAAGGCAAGAGTTTCGATCTGATCGTGAAAGTGAAGGATGATGCCCGGGATGAAATAGAAAAAATCCGCAACTTGATGGTAGACACGAATGACGGTCGCAAAGTTCCTTTGAGCTATGTAGCAGAAGTGGTATCGGCCATGGGACCAAATACGATCAACCGCGAGAATGTAAAACGTAAAATTGTGATTTCTGCCAATGTGGCCGACCGCGATTTGCGTAGTGTTGTAAATGATATTCAGAAACGCATCGACACATCGGTGCAACTGCCCGAAGGCTATCACATCGAGTATGGCGGACAGTTTGAAAGTGAGCAGGCTGCCAGCCGGACACTGGCGTTGACTTCATTTATCAGCATTGTAGTAATCTTCTTGTTATTGTATAATGAGTTCCGCAGCGTGAAAGAGTCGGGCGTCATCTTGCTGAATCTTCCGCTGGCACTGATCGGTGGTGTATTTGCTTTGGTGATTACAACAGGAGAAGTCAGTATTCCGGCTATCATCGGTTTCATTTCCTTGTTCGGTATTGCAACGCGTAACGGTATGTTGCTCATCAGCCACTACAATCATCTGCAAAAGGAAGAAGGTTTGAATGTGTATGATAGTGTGATCCGAGGTTCTCTCGACCGTCTGAATCCGATTTTGATGACGGCATTGTCTTCTGCACTGGCACTGATTCCATTGGCACTCGGCGGCGACTTGCCCGGTAACGAAATTCAAAGTCCGATGGCAAAAGTGATTTTAGGAGGGTTATTAACGTCTACTTTTTTGAACGGTTTTATCGTTCCGATTGTTTATCTGATGATGCATCGGAAAAAGGCCCAGGAAAGCCTGTAGCGGGTGATGTTTTTCCTCGGTGAGGAAACCATCGTTCCCCGGTGAGGAACCAAGTGTTTCTCGGTGAGAAACGGGTCGTTCCTCGGTGCCAAACAAATAGATGTCTTATCATAAAGTATCTATCAACAATAGCTTGTAATAAATAAAGAAATTAGAAATGAAACAAATCATGACCATAAGCGCTGCACTTCTTTTCTTAACCATAGGCAAAGTGCAAGCCCAAAACGGAATTGAACAGGTATTGAAGAATATCGAAACGAACAATAAGGAGTTGCAGGCAAACGAGCAACTGATTACTTCGCAGAAGCTGGAAGCTAAAACGGATAATAACCTGCCTGATCCTACTCTTTCTTACGCACATCTATGGGGAGCGAAAGATAAAAGCGAAACAATCGGCGAACTGGTTGTTTCACAAAGCTTTGATTTCCCTAGTTTATATGCTACACGCAACAAGTTGAATCGTCTCAAAGCCGGAGCTCTTGACAGTCAGTCGGATGTTTTCCGTCAAGAGAAGCTGTTACAGGCGAAAGAACTTTGCCTGGATATTATCATGCTTCGTCAGCAAAAGCATATTCTGGAAGAACGCCTCCGCAATGCGGAAGAACTTGCAAAGATGTATGCCAAGCGTCTTCAAACGGGAGATGCAAATGCTCTCGAAACCAACAAAATCAATCTGGAACTGTTGAATGTCAGAACAGAAGCGTCTCTGAACGAAACAGCACTCCGCAACAAACAGCAGGAGCTGAATACGCTGAATGGTAATATTCCGGTAGTTTTCGAGGAAAACCAATATCCGGCTATACCTTTCCCTACTGATTATCAAATATTGAAGTCGGAAGTCATGGCAACGGACCGTACTCTTATGGCACTCGGCAACGAAAGTCTTGTTGCCCGTAAACAGATTGCTGTCAATAAATCACAATGGCTACCCAAACTGGAACTCGGCTACCGCCGGAACACAGAAACAGGCGTACCTTTCAACGGTGTAGTGGTAGGTTTCTCTTTCCCACTTTTCGAAAACCGGAATAAGGTAAAAATCGCTAAAGCACAGGCTCTTAACATTGACTTGCAAAAGGATAATGCTACCCTGCAAGTGGAGTCCGAATTGGCACAGCTTTACCGGGAAGCGAAAACACTGCATGCTTCGATGGAAGAATACAGCAAGACTTTCCAGTCGCAACAAGATCTGTCACTGCTGAAACAGGCTCTGACAGGTGGACAGATTAGTATGATTGAATATTTCGTTGAAGTTTCTGTCATCTATCAAAGCCATCAAAATTATCTGCAACTGGAAAATCAGTACCAGAAAGCAATGGCACGGATTTACAAGAGTAAACTGTAAATAGTACATAAAATCCTTTAGACATGGATTACGCTGAACATACTAATTTCTATTTTAAGTGATGTAAGTATGTTTATATAATCCGTGTCTAAATATATCTCCCCTCTCATTTTCTTCAAGTTCCAACTAAATATTTCAAAATAATATGTTACATTTGCAACGAACATAAAATACAGATTATGAGACCTAAACAATTCTATCTATTCATGTTATGTTGCATCCTTACACTATTCAGTGGATGTAAAGAGGATGAAGAAAATCCACTTCGTTTTTACAACAGTGAATATGAAGTGCCCATGGGTGGCAGACGTTACCTTGGACTGGAAAGCGGAAATGGTGATTACTCACTTGAAGTTAAAGACACACGCATCGCAAGCGCAGGAACCGAAACCGGCTGGACCGGAGTACCTGCCGGACGTATGATTTATGTTACCGGTATTCTCACCGGGCAAACTTATCTGACAGTAACGGACAACGCCACACAAGAAACCTGCACCCTGCCAATCAAGGTTGTCGACAATTACGAAGATATAAAGTTGCTCCGCAGCTACTTGTCTAACTTACCCAACGGAGACGCAAATCTTCTGCCCGGCATTTCCGACATTTTTCTAATTAACAATCACGCACGGGATGCTTATTTTTTCAAACAGGGAGAACAAACAGCTTTTTCATCCGGACTAACCTTAATAACTCGAGGAAGTTACAAACTGGAAAAAGAAGAAGGAAATAATGAGAAAGCTATACTGACTCTCACCTTTTCGGAAGATGTGGCAACACCTATTTCCAATCATAAATTCATCTTGTGGGGAAACGCATACGTATTTCACCGCTTGGATAAAAGCTTGAATCTGAATTGGAATACTCCACCCATCGGAGAAACGCGGACATCACCTGCACCACCTCCTTCCTACACGCTGGAAGAAATCGCTGGAGGTGAACCAGGCACAGGCAAACAAATTAGTTTTACCCTTTCCGAACAGGAAATACCTGCCGGAATACTGCCTTAATCAGCAGGGTCTTCTTTAATCAACTGTACTTTCCGATAATATGCGTATATTTTCCGGCAAGTATCCGCTACGAATACGCCATTCTTGCGGATAAAGATTATTGGCACGATTACCGATGTTTTTCACAAATCCGAGAGGAATATGCCGGTACGTAAGCAAAACATATCCACGAGGGGCTGTTACCGGCAAGGTAATGGCCTCTTTTCGTAAATAAGTGATAGCCTGTTTATAACTTATTTCTTCCGTAGCGAAAGCTTCCCGGCATAAAAGTGAACTACACATCGCCAATGCATGGTCAGGTATCAAATCCTTTCCTTTCACTTCTCCTATCTCCACTCCTGCCGATACGATTTTCAGGCATTGTTTCATTGCCATTAATTCATCAGCATAATGCTTTGAAAAAGCCCGGATACTTGTTCCTTCTGCCGACAATATATACTTGTCCGAATTTTCATCATTCAGCCAGCTTTTTGCAATATTCAGCTGTTCTTTCGAAACAGGAGAAGATGCTGCTCCTCCTTTCTTATCTTTCTTTTTAGAAGTCTTCTCCTTGGCGAAAGAAGATACCGGAATCTCGTCTCCTGTCTCCGGCTTTCGAAAAGCTGCCAGGAAAAAGCCTTCGCCTTTCGTCTTATGAGGGAAAAAATGATAGACAGGAATAGAAGATTTAGAACCATCACAATTATCCGGTAAAAGATCTCCTGTTATATTCCAGTTTTCCTGTACCTGCACAGTTAACGGCTCGGCTCCATACTCTTGTTGAATCCAACGTGCATTCTCTTCGTCCTCTTTTGTATTAAATGTACACGTACTATATATAAGAATTCCCCCAGGCTTCAACGTGTCCCAAATATCTCCAATAATCCGCCGCTGCCGCTGCCAACAGATTTCTACATTCTCGGGACTCCACTCTTCTACAGCAACAGGGTCTTTACGGAACATACCTTCACCGGAGCAAGGGACATCTGTAAGAATCACGTCAAAGAAAGATGGCAAAGCCGCAAAATCTGCCGGATCATTATTGGTTACCACTACATCCGGATGTCCCCATTTCGTTAAATTCTCCGCAAGAATCTGCGAACGATTCCGGATGACTTCATTAGCCACCAGTAAACTCCCTTCAGGAAGCACACTACGGGCATGAGTAGACTTTCCACCGGGAGCCGCACAAAGATCCAGCATCTTTACCGGTCCGGTGACATACTGCCGGAGCACCTGCTCCACAAACATAGAAGAAGCCTCCTGAACATAATAACAACCTGCATGAAACAATGGATCAAACGTGAAAGTGAGACGCTCATCCAAGTAAAATCCTTCGGAAGACCAAGGGACTTGATTAAATTCAAAATTGAAAGCTGAAAGTTGAAAATCAGTAATACAGCCTGCTTGCGGTACAATTCTGCATTTTCCATTTTCAATTTTTAATTTCCCATCATTCAACCGGATGCTGACAGGTGGTTCTTGTTGGATGGCAACAGCTAATTTGTCGTATTCTTCATCGCCCAGCAGGGCACGGGTATAATCTATAAAAGAAGCGGGTAATTCCATTTTTCGTTATTAATTTCCGCAAATATCAAAAATATTTCGTCTCTTTGCAACTTTCTATGATATTAACTACGTCTAACAGACAAAGAAATAAATAAAAAAACTATTGATATGAAAAATTTTCTATTAGCATTGATGGTTGTACTGACCACTTGCACACTGGCTATTGCCCAAAACCAAACTACTGTTGTCCGCGATTCCGTCGGAAAAGTAAAGGTAACTGTGACCAAAGACAATAAAGCAAAAACAAACAATACTGCTGTCACAGTCATCGGGGTAGATACAGCGGACACTGATTCCACAGAAGTAGATGCAAACTCAAGTAATGTCAGTACTGGTCATGGTAAGGCCAGTTTTACATTCGAATCGGATGACGACGATTTCCCATTCCACGGCTTTGGTATCAACGGAGGAATTCTCGTAGCAATCATATCAATCATTGCCGTTTTCGGATTTCCGGTATTCATTCTGTTTGTAATCTTCTTCTTCCGTTATAAAAATCGGAAAGCACGCTATCGTCTTGCCGAACAGGCACTCGCTGCAGGTCAGCCATTGCCAGCAGAATTTATTCGTGAAAACAAAACGGTTGACTCACGTTCACAAGGCATCAAGAACACCTTTACAGGTATCGGTCTTTTCATCTTCCTTTGGGCAATCACCGGTGAATTCGGAATTGGAGCGATCGGTTTACTCGTTACATTTATGGGTATCGGACAATGGATCATCGGTAGTAAACAACAGGCTCAAGGTACAGATGCTCCCCGGACGTATACTACCCATAAAGATGAAAAAAAGAATCAGGATAACGTCAAAAACGATAGCTTCGAAATTATCCCTTCCGCACCCGGAGAGAAACATAATGAAGTAAACGAAGCAAAGAACGACGAGAATAAATGAGCCAACTCAATGATATATCGTTAGTCGCGCAGGTCGTGGTGTTCAAGAACACCAGGGCCTTCGACCAGTTGGTGGAGAAGTACCAGTCGCCCATCCGGCGATTCTTCCTGAACCTGACTTGCGGTGACAGCGAATTGAGTGACGACCTTGCACAAGATACATTTATCAAAGCATATACAAACATTGCCTCTTTCCGAAACTTGTCAAGTTTCTCTACGTGGCTGTACCGTATTGCTTATAATGTTTTTTATGATTATATTCGCAGCCGGAAAGAGACAGCCGACTTGGATACAAAAGAAATAGACGCCATCAACAGTACCGAACAAGAGAATGTAGGACAGAAAATGGATGTTTATCAGTCACTCAAAATGCTTAAGGAAGTGGAAAGAACCTGCATTATGTTGTTCTATATGGAGGACATTAGTATCGACAAAATAGCAGGTATTGTAGGAGTACCGTCAGGAACGGTGAAAAGCCACCTGTCACGTGGAAAAGAAAAATTAGCAACGTATTTAAAACAAAACGGTTATGACAGAAATAGACAATGATAAGCTCTTGCGCGATTTCTTCGCAGAAAACAAGCAGGAAATAGCAGACAACGGATTCAGTCGCCGTGTCATGCACCATTTACCCGGTCGTAGCAACTACCTGGCTCGTATCTGGAGTGCCTTCGTAATGACTGTGGCTGCCGTACTTTTTGTATGGTTAGGCGGATTGGAAGCAGCTTGGGGAACAATAAGAGAAGTATTTATCAGTATGATTAATCATGGTACTACCGGCCTTGATCCAAAGTCAATTATTATCGCGGCTGTCGTATTATTATTTATGGCTACACGAAAGGTTGCTTCTATGGCATAAACAAAATAAATACAGATTAAAAGTCCAAAGCATAAGTTTCCCGGATTTTTATCTTTATGAGTCAAAGAACTCTTTATCCCTCTCTTTTAGTGTTAAACAATAATAAATCTACCCTTTACTCCAAGTAAGCCCAAACATAGATGTTGTATATTTGTTGCTCTGTAAACTAAAATAGAGAGAAGAGTTTTGAAACTACGTATATTTATTTTATTTCTATTCCTGCCTTTATTACATGTTCAGGCAGATGTCATCGACAGTCTGATGACGCAGCCCAGAGACTCAATCAGACTAACAAGCGATTCCCTAGTACTGCATTTCTTGGAAGAGTCAGGAATCCCTATATCTGATAATAATAAAGTCAAACTGCTAAAAAGCGGACGGGAGAAGTTTATCGATTTATTTGAAGCCATCCGGGAAGCTAAACACCATGTTCATCTGGAATATTTCAACTTCCGAAATGACTCCATTGCTAATGCTTTGTTCACTTTATTAGCCGAAAAAGTGAAAGAAGGTGTTGAAGTACGAGCTATGTTTGACGCTTTCGGAAACTGGTCGAACAACAAGCCCCTTAAAAAGAAACACCTCAAGAAAATACGTGAACAAGGAATCGAAATCGTCAAGTTTGACCCGTTCACCTTCCCTTATATCAATCATGCCGCCCACCGCGACCATCGCAAAATTGCTGTTATCGACGGAAAAGTGGCATATACAGGCGGAATGAATATCGCCGATTATTATATCAACGGACTACCCAAAATCGGAACCTGGCGTGATATGCACATGCGTATCGAAGGGGATGCTGTCAATGATTTGCAGGAAATTTTCCTGACAATTTGGAACAAAGAGACTAAACAGAACGTAGGAGGAGAAGCTTATTTCCCCCAACATGAGGGACAGACAGACAGCACAAATATCGTTGTAGCAATTGTAGACCGTACCCCGAAAAAGAATAGCCGTATGTTGAGTCATGCCTATGCCATGAGCATTTATTCGGCACAAAAGAATGTTCATATCGTCAATCCTTATTTTGTACCGACTTCTTCCATCAAAAAGGCGTTGAACCGGACAATCGACCGGGGAGTAGATGTAACCATCATGGTTTCCTCTGCTTCCGATATTCCTTTTACCCCGGATGCCGCACTTTATAAGTTACATAAACTGATGAAAAGGGGAGCTACTGTCTACATGTACAACGGGGGATTCCATCACTCGAAAATTATGATGGTCGACGACTTGTTCTGCACAGTCGGTACTGCCAACCTGAACAGCCGCAGCCTACGATATGACTACGAAACAAATGCCTTTATTTTTGATAAAAGAATAACGGGTGAATTGAATAATATGTTCCGAAACGATATCGAGCATTGCACCCAACTGACACCGGAATTTTGGAAAAAGCGTTCTCCCTGGAAGAAGTTCGTCGGCTGGTTTGCTAATTTATTCACTCCATTTTTGTAATTTTGTACGGAGAATCATTTTCACTGCAAATTATTCATTATGAAACAATACCTGGATTTACTCAATCGTGTACTTACCGAAGGCACGGAAAAAAGTGATCGTACCGGAACCGGAACGATCAGTATCTTCGGTCATCAGATGCGTTTTAACCTTGATGACGGTTTCCCGTGTCTGACAACCAAAAAACTGCATCTGAAATCAATCATATACGAATTGCTTTGGTTTCTGCAAGGAGATACAAACGTGAAATACCTGCAGGAACATGGAGTACGTATTTGGAACGAATGGGCGGACGAGAACGGTGATTTGGGGCATGTCTATGGTTATCAATGGCGTTCATGGCCTGATTACAACGGTGGCTTCATCGACCAGATCAGCGAAGTAGTGGAGACACTCAAACACAATCCGGATTCACGCCGTATCATCGTTAGTGCGTGGAACGTAGCAGATTTGAACAATATGAATTTACCTCCCTGCCATGCATTCTTTCAGTTTTACGTAGCAGACGGGCGGTTGAGCCTGCAACTATATCAACGCAGTGCCGATATATTTCTCGGTGTTCCCTTCAACATTGCTTCATACGCATTATTACTGCAAATGATGGCACAAGTGACAGGTTTGAAAGCCGGCGATTTCGTTCATACTTTCGGTGATGCTCATATCTACCTGAACCATCTGGAACAAGTGAAGCTCCAATTATCACGGGAGCCTCGTCCATTGCCACAAATGAAAATCAATCCGGACGTGAAAAACATCTTCGATTTTAAATTTGAGGACTTCGAGTTAGTAAACTATGATCCGCATCCGCATATTGCAGGAGCAGTAGCCGTGTAAAAAATATGAGTAAAGTATCCATCATTGCTGCCGTAGACCGCCGCATGGCTATAGGCTTTGAGAATAAGCTTCTTTTCTGGTTACCGAATGATTTGAAACGTTTCAAAGCATTAACTACCGGAAACACCATACTTATGGGACGCAAAACTTTCGAGTCATTACCGAAAGGCGCATTGCCCAATCGAAGAAATATCGTTTTATCTTCCAATCCGGATACAGTATGTTCCGGTGCGGAAGTGTTTCCTTCACTCGAAACGGCTTTGAAAAGTTGCCGGGAGGATGAACATATTTATATTATAGGAGGGGCAAGCATTTATCAGCAGGCTCTTTCCTTCGCTGACGAACTTTGCCTGACAGAGATAGACAGTACAGCTCCCGAAGCTGATGCCTATTTTCCGGAAGTATCTTCAAAGGTATGGCAGGAAAAAAGCAGAGAAGCCCATCCTGCGGATGAGAAACATCTCTGCTCTTATGCTTTCGTTGATTACGTAAGAAAGTAAGAAAATTGTTTCTTACTGTGATCCAACCACGAATACTGACTAATGATTAATCTTCATCTTCTATGTCGACCATAATCGGCATCTGCCGCTTAATGGCTTCATGGAAGGAGATTAATGTTTCGGTACGCGCCAAGCCCAATGGTTGCAACTTATCGTGAATAATACTCAATAAGTGGTGGTTATTCTTCGCGTAAATTTTGATAAACATATCGTATTTTCCGGTAGTGAAATGACATTCCACCACTTCGGGGATAGCCTCTAAAGCTTTTGTTACCGAGTCAAAGGATTCGGGGTCTTTTAGATATATACCAATATAAGCGCAAGTCTCATATCCGATTTTCTCGGGGTCGATAACATACTCCGAACCTTTTAATATTCCTAGATTAGTAAGCTTCTGAATACGCTGATGGATCGCAGCACCGGAAACATTACATGCTCTTGCCACTTCCAAAAAAGGAATACGCGCATTCCCTGCAATCAGTCTCAGAATTTGCTCATCTAAAGCATCTAATTGATGATGTCCCATTTTTGAATCAAATTGTTTTTATCAATGAATCTTTTATGCAAAGTTAGCGATTTTTCGACAACAAATACTATAATCTATTACTTTTATTTGCAGAAAGCGGATAAGTCAACAATAGTTCGTACCTTTGCGAAAAACATAAATATACCATTTATATGAAACATATTTGCTGTATCATTCTGTGTTTCTACACTTCTATAGGAAGTTATGCCCAGAATTTTGCTGATTATTTTCAGAACAAAACATTGCGAGTGGATTATATCTTTACCGGGGATGCTACACAACAGTCTATTTATCTGGATGAGCTTTCACAGCTTCCCACCTGGGCAGGCCGTCAACACCATCTCTCCGAACTTCCCTTGGAAGGCAACGGACAAATTATTGTGAAAGACCTTGCCAGCAAACAGTGTATCTACAAAACTTCTTTCTCTTCTTTATTTCAAGAATGGCTGTCAACAGACGAAGCCAAAGAAACAGCTAAAGGGTTTGAGAATACCTTTCTTCTTCCCTATCCTAAACAGCCTGTGGAAATAGAAGTGACTTTATATTCTCCGCGAAAGAAAACAATGGCTACTTACAAACATATCGTGCGTCCGGATGACATATTGATTCATAAACGGGGAGTATCACATGTTACTCCACACCGGTATATGCTGCAAAGTGGCAATGAAAAAGACTGCATAGATGTTGCTATCCTGGCAGAGGGATATACAGAAAAAGAAATGGATATATTCTATCAGGATGCACAACGTACCTGCGAAAGTTTGTTTTCGTACGAGCCGTTCCGTTCCATGAAGGGTAAATTTAATATTGTTGCCGTAGCCAGTCCTTCAACGGATAGCGGTGTCAGTGTTCCTCGCGAAAATCTGTGGAAAGAAACGGCGGTTCATTCTCATTTCGATACCTTTTATTCAGATCGCTATCTGACTACCAGCCGGGTAAAGTCTATCCACAATGCATTGGCAGGCATCCCCTACGAACATATCATTATCCTCGCTAACACAGATGTATACGGCGGAGGAGGAATATACAATTCTTATACGCTGACCACGGCTCATCACCCCATGTTCAAACCGGTGGTAGTGCACGAATTCGGGCACAGTTTCGGCGGATTGGCCGATGAGTATTTTTATGAGGATGATGTGATGACGGATACTTATCCACTGGACGTCGAACCGTGGGAACAGAATATTTCAACACAGGTGAACTTTGCTTCCAAATGGAAAGATATGCTTCCACTAGGCACTCCGATCCCTACTCCTATTGCTGAAAGAAAGAAATATCCGGTAGGAGTATATGAAGGAGGCGGCTATTCCGCTAAAGGTATTTATCGTCCTGCCTACGACTGTCGCATGAAAACAAACGGATATCCGGAATTTTGCCCGGTTTGTCAACGTGCCATCCGCCGAATGATTGAGTTTTATGTTCCTTAATTGAATAACAATCATCGATGGTAACCAATGGTAAATACTCATCCAAAAACAAAATCAATATACAATCATATTATTGTCAAACTTAAAACCCAAACCTCATGATTAGACTTCAACCAATCAGTACGTCGGACCTGCAACATTACAAATTCATGGAAGAGCTCCTGATTGATGCATTTCCACCGGAAGAGTACCGTCAGCTGGAACAACTGCGCGAGTACACTGACCGTACGGGCAACTTTCATAATAACATCATCTTCGACGATGACCTGCCAGTCGGCTTCATTACCTATTGGGATTTTGACAGTTTCTACTATGTAGAACACTTTGCAACCAATCCTGCCCTGCGAAATGGAGGTTATGGAAAACGTACACTGGAATACTTGTGCAATTATTTAAAACGCCCGATCGTATTGGAAGTAGAACGTCCGGTGGAGGAAATGGCCAAACGACGTATCAGCTTTTATCAACGCCAGGGCTTTACACTATGGGAAAAAGACTACTGTCAACCTCCTTACAAACCCGGAGATGATTTTCTTCCCATGTATTTAATGGTACACGGAGAGCTGGATTGTGAAAAGGATTTTGAAACAATCAAAAAGAGAATACATAAAGAAGTATATGGAGTAAAAGACAATTAAAAAAGAATCCCGATAGAAAGAGTTGTACAAATGTGTAATATTAATATATAAAAAAGAAGGGTGTCCAAACCGATTTGGACACCCTTCCTTTTTATATATCAAATTAACTAATTACTTTTCACCACGTTTAGTAGCTGAATAGTTAATCTTCAAAGCATAAGATTTTCTAAGAGCATTTTTTACGTCAGTAATAATACCCATCTTTGTCTTTTGGTCTACTTTCAGAGATACAGTCATTTTAGCTGCATCACCTTCATTCATACTTGCACGTTCCTGGAAAATGAAGTCCTGTACTTCACCAACTTCAGCATAGCTGTCGTTGAGCTGAATACGACTTTCAGTACCCATTTTTGCGCGATATTCCTGCGTAGGTTCTCCTACATAGATGAATGTTACCAGCGATTTCTTCTCCAGTTTTTCGAGTTCAGTACCTTGCGGAAGTGTAAACTGTACCTTTAACGTTACCTCACGCATTGTTGTTACAATCATAAAGAAGAACAACAAGGTAAAGATAAGGTCAGGCAACGAAGAAGTATTCAATGCCGGCATTTCACGTTTACCAGTCTTATTAAATTTTCCCATTACTTACTTCTTTTTTTCTCCGTATTTTTTAGGTTCTGCTTCAGAAATTCGTTGCGGATAAATTTCACGAATCGCTTTTTGCTGATCGTCATTCAATTCCGCATATGTAGTTCCAAATTTCTGTTCAGCCAACTCGTCTCTCAATTCATTGTATGCAGCCACCAATTCGTTCTGCACGCTGATATAAGCCTGATAAGAAGATCCACGGTCATTCTGCAAAGAAATTACGTGCTTGTCATTAACCAGATATGTGCCAAAGAATTCTACATTCTTTTGTGTTTTTTCAGGCATATGTTCTGCGTTAGCAACGTTAGCAATAAATTCTTTAGCTTTCTCTCTCAACTGATCAACACCGATATAATCATTACCGCACATCAAAGCATCATCTTTATTCAAGTATACCTGCAATACGTTACGTTCTTTGATTTTATCAGTATTATCCTGATCTTGATCTTCGGGCGGTGGAGGCAAAAGTCTTGCCAAACCACGGTCCGTATCCATTGATGTTGTAATCAAGAAGAAGATCAGCAACAAGAAAGCGATATCCGCCGTAGAACTTGAGTTAATATCAGGAACTTTTCTTTTTCCTCTTGCCATTGTTATTACTTATTTAATTGAGAATTACTCAATTGATTAGGATAATTTCTTCTTTATGCCACTCACGATGATTGCAACAACTGTTACAAACAACAGGATGTAAATAGAATAAAGGAACATATCTGTTATTTTCAGCCAAAAAGGAACGTTGTCTGTACCGCTATAGCCCTGAATCTGCATTGGTGTTCCGTCACCCATAGACCAAGCAACAACTAAAACAACAACTAAAAGAACCAAACCAAGTAAAGATTTGATAGCATTTGCCGGATTATCTTTCAAGGCTGCTCCAAATTGGAATATTGCACCAAGTATAGTAGCTGCAATGGCAATGCCAAACAAAGCATACATCAAATAAAGTAAGGCGTCTGTTTGAGCCGGCTGCCACATCTCGGGATCTACCCCCGCAATCACTGCATCGCCTGTTGCATCTCCTCCTAAGAAGAAAAGGCACAATACGATCAGGATGATGGCAAACATCGCATAAAGTGCATAATACGATGCTCTATATGTTAACTTACTCATCTTCGATTATTTTTTGTATTTCAAGTTATATTTGATTACCATGTCTAACAAAGAGATAGAAGAATCTTCCATTTCGCTAGTCAGAGCTTCAATCTTAGCAAGTACATAGTTGTAGAATACCTGAAGGATCAATGCTACGATCAAACCGAAGATAGTTGTAATCAAGGCAACTTTCATACCACCTGCAACAACCGTCGGAGAGATATCACCTACCTGCTGGATTTTATCAAATGCCTGCACCATACCGATTACAGTACCCAAGAATCCGAGTGACGGAGCCATTGCGATAAACAGTGTGATCCAAGAACATCCTTTTTCAAGGTAACCAGCCTGTACACCACCGTAAGATACAACTGACTTCTCAACTACATCAATACCCTGATCAATTCTCATCAGACCTTGATAGTAAATAGAAGCAACCGGACCTCTGGTGTTACGAGCAATGTCTTTAGCAGCTTCAACATCACCTTTTTCCAAAGCAGCTTCGATAGATGCCATGAATTTTTTTGTGTTGATTTCGGCCAAACTCAAATAAATGATACGTTCGATACAGAAAGCCAAACCGATCACCAAAGCGATAGCTACCAAACTCATGAAAGATGCAGTACCTTCGATGAATTTAACTTTGATTTCCTTGTGAATACCACCTTCTTCTGCAGCAGGAGCAGCAGCAGTAGTAGCTTCAGCGGCAGGAGCAGCTTGTTGTTCAGTTTGTTCTGCTGCAGGAGCATCTTGAGCCTGAGCAAGTTGAATTGAGCCAAAAGTGAAGGCCCCAATCACAGCAACAATTGCAAATAACTTTTTCATTGTGTGTCTAATTTTTAAGATTAATTAATTGATTATTATTATTGTATTTACTTCTCTTCTCTTTTTCATGTCTGCGGAGAGACGGGGATTCGAACCCCGGATACACTTTTGGCGTATACACGCTTTCCAGGCGTGCCTCTTCAACCACTCGAGCATCTCTCCCTGCATGTTTTCTGCATTTTCAGCTACAAATGTATTCTTTTTTTTCTTTTCTTGAAGCATTCTCCCTCTTTTATCTTGAATAAATACTGCAAATTAATATAATTTAAAACCTTTCGAACCTTATTTGCGGATTCCAAACACTTTTAGCGCATTAACAGAAGTGACCTCTGCTACGTGCTCTGGAGTTATCTGATAAATCTCCGCCACCTTCATAAGTGTGTCTTTTACATTGGCGCTCTCATTTCTCTTCCCCCGGTTCGGCACAGGAGCTAAATAAGGGGAGTCGGTTTCGAGCACAATGCGTTCCAAAGGAACTGTCGTCAGTGTTTCCGGTAAAGTCGATTTCTTAAAAGTAACGACTCCGTTAATACCTAACATAAATCCTTCGAATTCCAACAATTTCGCCGCTTCTTCCGATGTCCCGGTGAAACTATGAAAAATGCCGGTCAATGGCGTCTTTTTATAGGGCTCCATTACCTTATATATATATTCAAATGCTTCTCTTGAATGAATTACAATCGGAAGGTCATACTCTAATGCCCACTCTATTTGCTTTTCAAAAGCCAAAATTTGTTCTTTCAGAAAAGTCTTGTCCCAATAAAGGTCGAGGCCTATTTCTCCGATAGCCACAAATTCATTAGAAGTCGACAAGTACTTGCGTACAACTGCTAATTCCTGTTCATAGGATTCATTGACGGAAGTCGGGTGCAGCCCGATCATCGGATAGCAAAAACCCGGATAATCCCTACACACTGACAACATAGCATCAATGGTGGTACTGTCTATGTTGGGCATGAAAATATAGGAAACTCCCGCTTTCCGTGCACGTTCCATCACCTGCGGCAGGTCTTCGGTAAATTCTTCAACAAAAAGGTGAGAATGAGTATCTATCAGCATGATATTTCTTTTTCTTCTTTTACTTTCTCGCTGGAACGATAATAATATATCAGTCCGTAGTCGCGACATTTTTCTAATCTGGTATCATTGGGAGTGACATCCTGATATTTAGCTTCTACCTGGTTCCAGATATCCAGAATCAATTCATCTGCACGCCCACGCATGGATGCCAATTCATCAAGACTGCGACTGGTTAATGCCTGATAGTTTTTCTGCCGTTCGTAGCTTTCCAGAAAAATATCATAATGCACTTTTACACGTGCAATAGTCGGATTATAAATAGGTATGCCGCCTTGAGTTGTTCTTTGTTGTTCGCCTTCAATTATTTTCTTCCCCCACTCTACCAGTGCGGCTTCACTCAACAGGTCCGGCACTGTGTTTGAAGCAGGCAGGCCATATAATTCTTTATGCGCCACTTTGATTTCATCGCGAAGTACTGCCAAATTGAGTACTTGGATAAAATGAGAGATATACAACCGGGCGGTCTTCACGTTCATCTGATGCTTACGGCTGGCACGCGACTGGTTGTTGTAACACTGTGTATAATAAATTTGCGCAGCCTCGAACCGATGTAAGAAATTACGTGCCTCAAATAATGTCTTTAATGTAATAGCCAAGTCACGTACGTTATACATCTCCCCCTTTTCGACTGCCGCTTTCAACGCCCGAACTCTTGCTTGATCAGTATTTGGTAATCGTCTGTAAGGCATATCTCTGACACTTAGCTACATTTCACGATACATTAATAATTTCACAAGATTCTTCAATTCTTTTTTCCTGTCTTCTGCAACGGCGACTGCAGCCAGGCTTTCCATAGCAAGGGTGTAATATTCGCGCATTTTGTTTTCGCAGACATTACGGATATTCAACTGATTATAGATTTCAGTTACCGCTTTTATTTTTTCTGCTGGTTGAAAAGTTTCTGCATTCAACCAACGATTCAATTCTTCCTGCTGCTTTTCATCTGCGTGCTCCAATGCTTTGATAAGCATATATGTTTTTTTATTGCAAAGAATGTCTCCGCCTATCTTCTTCCCGAACACTTCCGGGTCTCCATATACATCCAACAAATCATCCTGCAATTGGAACGCAACTCCGATATGCATCCCAAAATGATAAAGATTCTCTGCATCTTCAGCAGTCGCTCCTGCCAAAATTGCACCGATTTTAAGACTAGCAGCAAGCAACACTGCCGTTTTCAAACGAATCATTTCAATGTATTCGTCTTCTGTCACATCACAGCGGGACTCAAATTCCATATCCAGCTGCTGCCCTTCACAGATCTCAAGTGTAGTCAGACTGAATAAATCCATCACTTCTTTCAGATGTTCCTGCGGACATCCCGTCATATAGCGAAATGCCAGAATCAACATAGCATCTCCCGAAAGAACAGCAGTGTTATCGTTCCATACTTTGTGTACAGTAGGTTTGCCTCTGCGCACATCCGAGCGATCCATCAAATCATCATGCAACAAGGTGTGGTTGTGGTAAACTTCAATTGCAGTGGCAGGATCGTATATAGACGCCACATCCTCCCGATACAAGTTATATCCCATCAACATTAACACAGGACGTATCCGCTTCCCACCCAGAGAAAGGATATATTCAATCGGTTCATAAAGTCCTTTCGGCGTCCGGGTAAACTGAATTTCAGAAATATGATGATTTATCTTATCAAGTAATTGAGAAGCTGTAAACATGATGAATAAAAAAATTAATGAATAAAAAGAGGCTGCCGAAAGCAGCCTCCTAATTTATATTATTACAAATTACTGCAATCTAAACATCACAGGAACCGTAAATTTAACACGTACCGGTTTTCCGCGCTGCATACCTGGTTTCCACTTCGGCATGGTATTAATCACACGGAGGGCTTCTTTATCCAGATACGGGTCAACGCTACGTACAACCTTCGCATCTACAATACTACCGTCTTTGTTAACAACGAACTGTACGATAACACGTCCTTGAGTTCCGTTTTCCTGTGCAATAGTCGGATATTTAATATTCTTTGCCAGATACTGCATCAAAGCTGCTTGTCCGCCCGGGAAATCCGGCATGTTTTCTACAACCTCGAAAATAGTCTGTTCTTCCGGTTCTTCTTCAACAACTTGTACAGGCACATATTTTACTTCTACACGAGCTTGGTTATCTTCATTGATAATAGTTGTTGTTTCCTCAATATCAGCTTTATCATCCACAATCTCCAGCAATTCTGCTACTTTTGGAGCTTCAGGTGGTGGTGGAGCTGCTTGTTCAGGGGTTTCGGTAATAGGAATAATTTCCTCTTCAAACACGACATCAGCTACTGCCTGGCTTGTATCAATCTTCACGTCACGCTGGGTCCATTCGAACGCCACGAACATGAAAGCTAGAACTACCACGTAACCAACGAGCAACCATGTAGACTTCTTGCCTTCCAGGTCTGCTTTGGGTGATTTTTTAACTTCCATAAATTTATTAATATAATGATTAAAAAAAAGTGTCCTTTCATGTGTCTCCGGGCAAATATAGTACATTTTCATGTATTCGTTCCCCTCTTTGCCTCTTTTTATCCGGCTTTTTAACTTTTTTAATTCTTTCGTACTTGTCTTGCTCCTTTTAACGGCAAACTTATGGTTGATTTTCAAATTTACCGTATCTTTGGCGGACAAATCAGATGAACTGAATATGAAAAAGATAACAATTGCAATCGATGGTTTTTCCTCTTGCGGAAAAAGCACAATGGCTAAAGATCTGGCCCGTGAAGTGGGCTACATTTACATTGACAGCGGAGCCATGTATCGTGCGGTCACTTTATATAGTATAGAAAACGGAATTTTCGACGGAGACGTTATCGATACGGAGAGGCTGAAAAAAGAAATTAAGGACATTCATATATCGTTCCGGCTGAATAAGGAAACCGGACGTCCCGACACTTATCTCAACGGTGTGAATGTAGAGAATAAAATCCGTTCGATGGAGGTTTCTTCCAAAGTGAGTCCTATCAGTACGCTCGACTTCGTACGTGAAGCAATGGTAGCTCAACAACAAGCAATGGGAAATGAGAAGGGGATTGTCATGGATGGCCGGGACATAGGTACCACTGTTTTCCCGGATGCGGAACTGAAAATATTTGTAACCGCCACTCCCGAAATCCGTGCTCAACGCCGTTATGACGAGCTGAAAGCAAAGGGACAGGCAGCCAGCTTCGACGAGATTCTGGAAAATGTGAAACAACGGGATTATATCGATCAAAACCGTGAAGTAAGTCCGTTGCGCAAAGCAGAAGATGCGCTGCTCCTGGATAATACCGACTTATCGATTGAAGAGCAGAAAAAATGGCTTTTCGAACAATTTAATAAGGTAAGTAAATAGTTTGTTTTATGATCAAGGTAGAGATAGACGAAGGTTCCGGCTTCTGCTTTGGTGTGGTGACAGCCATTCATAAGGCAGAAGAAGAGTTGGCAAAGGGAGAAACACTCTATTGCCTCGGAGACATTGTGCATAATAGTCGGGAAGTGGACAGGCTGAAAACGATGGGATTAATCACCATCAATCGGGAAGAATTCAAGCAATTGAAAAATGCAAAAGTATTGCTCCGGGCGCATGGCGAGCCACCGGAAACTTATATGATTGCCCGTGAAAATAAGATCGAGATTATCGATGCGACCTGTCCGGTTGTATTACGTTTGCAGAAACGCATCCGACAAGGGTATCTGGCAGACAGTGACGAAGAAAAGCAAATTGTCATCTACGGCAAGAGCGGACACGCTGAAGTGTTGGGACTGGTAGGGCAGACAGACGGAAAGGCAATTGTGATTGAAAAGGCAGAGGAAGCCAAAAAGCTGGATTTAAACAAAAGTATCCGCCTTTTCTCACAGACAACCAAGTCACTGGACGAATTTCAAGAAATCGTAGAATACTTCAAACAACATATTTCACCGGAGGCGACTTTCGAATATTATGATACGATCTGCCGTCAGGTTGCCAACCGTATGCCTAAGCTCCGGGAGTTTGCGGCTACACACGATTTGATCTTCTTCGTCAGCGGCAAAAAGAGTTCGAACGGAAAGATGCTGTTTGAAGAATGTTTGAAGGTGAACGCTAATTCGCATTTGATAGATAACGAGAAAGAAATCGATCCTTCTCTTCTTCAAAACGTAAAATCGATTGGTGTATGTGGGGCGACTTCTACTCCGAAATGGTTGATGGAGAAGATTTACAATCACATTCGGACGCTTATCAAAGAATAATTGCTTTATTCATATAAAGAATAATAGCAAAGCAACATAAGAAAAAACGGCAAAGTAACACGAATGAATAAAAAGAAAGCAAGAAAGGGCTATTTGAACATTTTTAATGTTTTCTTCATACGAAAAAAAACTTCATAACCGCTGCTTTCAACTTTTTATTGTACATTTGCCGCGTCAAACTAATTAATGAGAGATTGTTATATGGGAACAGTTAAGTGTATCGGAATTTTGACCTCCGGAGGTGATGCTCCGGGAATGAACGCTGCTATACGTGCAGTGACACGTGCAGCTATCTACAATGGATTGCAAGTCAAAGGTATATACAGAGGCTATAAAGGTCTGGTCACGGGTGAAATCAAAGAATTTAAGAGTCAGAATGTGAGTAATATCATCCAGTTGGGTGGTACTATCCTGAAAACAGCCCGTTGTAAAGAGTTCACGACTCCAGAAGGTCGCCAGTTGGCTTATGATAATATGAAAAAAGAAGGCATTGATGCCTTGGTTATCATTGGTGGAGACGGTTCACTGACAGGTGCACGCATCTTTGCACAGGAATTTGATGTTCCGTGTATCGGACTGCCGGGAACTATTGATAATGACCTTTACGGTACAGATACTACCATCGGATATGACACTGCATTAAATACGATATTGGACGCTGTGGATAAAATACGCGACACGGCCACTTCACACGAACGTTTGTTCTTTGTAGAAGTGATGGGACGTGATGCCGGTTTCCTTGCACTGAACGGAGCAATCGCTTCGGGAGCGGAAGCTGCTATTATTCCGGAATTCAGTACGGAAGTCGACCAACTGGAAGAGTTTATCAAGAACGGATTCCGTAAATCAAAAAACAGTAGTATTGTACTGGTAGCCGAAAGCGAACTGACCGGAGGAGCCATGCATTATGCCGAACGTGTGAAAAACGAATACCCGCAATACGATGTACGTGTGACGATCTTAGGTCACTTGCAACGTGGTGGTAGCCCGACTGCCCACGACCGTATCCTGGCAAGCCGCCTCGGTGCTGCTGCTATCGATGCTATTATGGAAGATCAACGTAACGTAATGATCGGAATCGAACATGATGAAATCGTTTACGTACCGTTCAGCAAGGCTATTAAGAATGACAAACCAATCAAGAGAGATCTTGTCACTGTATTGAAAGAGCTTTCAATCTAATCTTTTTATTTTTAGGAGTTCAGCTTATATCAGTATATAAGATAAAGAGCGGTGGATGAACGGGAGATTTCCTTATCATTCACCGCTCTTCTTTCATTTATTCAATGCTTCTTTTCACCACAGAGGACACGGAGGACACAGAGGTGAATTTGTTTTATGACTTACGGTTGCGACCCTAATTTTGATGCGTAATCCTCCTACTATAAAGTTGAAAAACATAAAAACATCTGCCACCTGCAACCAAACGTGTGTAATTCACTAGTTAATAGATAGTTGTAACGTTGCAGATACTGTTGCAGATAGGTTGCAGATCAAAGTATCTGCCACACAGTATAAGCCTTGCAAAGCCAATTCTCCATGGGTGCAAAAGTTTATTGTATACATTAACTTCCCGTTTCCAGGCGGGGAACTGTCGTTTCCGGCATTAGAAATTACAATTTCCACGGCAGGAAACGACAGTTTCTAAGGCGGGACACTACAGTTTCTACGTAAGGATACTGTCGTTTCCCCGTAGATATTTTACAAATTCTCCATAGAGTCACCCCAATTATCCCATAGCTTTGCTCAAAGGAATCAAGGCTTTTTCTTTGATTATATAACGTGTTGCAGATACTTTATCTGCAACCTATCTGCCACAGGTATCTGCAACGTTACAACTATCTATTAACTAGTGAATTACACACGTTTCGTTGCAGGTGGCAGATGTTTTTATGTTTTTCAACTTTATAGTAGGAAAAAATTTCATTCATTTCCGTACCTTTATGAGTCTTTTTATCCATAAATAATATCCAGTCAGTGGTAGTGCAGCCCCCAATAAGGCAGCAATAAAGGTAAGTATGCGAGTAAACATTCCTCCCCAGTTACCAACATGCACAGAATAAATCCAACCACGAATCTTTCCCGACTTGTCTTGATGTTGATAAAGACTTGTTTCTGTAAATTCACCATTATCCGTATTGAAAGAATAACGGTCAGATGCCCGCTGATTCCCGAAACGGTTGAAAGACACGCTTGCCGTACCAGAAGAAATACTGATTTGCTTATACTCCGGATTCTGACGTCTTAGTTTATCATAAATCTCCTGCCAATAAACGAAGGGTGAAGTTACCGAGTACATATCACTGTGATTGTTTTCCGGACGTCCGCCTCTTTCACCCTTTCGAACCTCATTTCCTTCTCTTTTCTTTTCCCGATGGGCTGCCAGTTTGGTATCCCTCTTTTGAGCATCACTTTTCTGTTCATGTCCTTGGGCGGCACGTTGCTGTACTTCTACCCCGAAGACCTTATAGAAAGCCGTCCGATACCACGGAAAAGACCAGGTCAACCCCGTCAGTGCCATAGCCAGTAGAAAGATCAGAGCATACATTCCACCTGCCACATGCAAGTCATACCAAAACCTTCTCCAACCTTTTGTTGCTGTTATTTTCAGGCTATTCTTCAATGCTTTACGTGTACGCGGCCACCAAATGACAATTCCCGAAATCAGTACAAAAACAAGTAAAAGCGTACTGACACCTACAATCATTTTGCCCCAAAAGATTCCTTCATTTCCCGGATTCATACTATCCAGCAACCAGCGATGCATTCGGAACATAAACATAAAAAAGCCGCTACGCTCGCTTTTTCCTTTTACTTCGCCCGTATACTGGTCTACATACAAAGATGCACGACGTGTTTTGGAAAGACTAACCTGATACGCACGTCCGGGATCAGAAGATATGCTGACACCGGTCACCGATACACTGTCAGGCAATGTCGTCGCCACTTTTTCAAGCAGCTTATCCATAGGAAGAGGAGACTCCTTTACCGTTTCTACGTAGTAAAGATCGCGTCGAAACCACTCATTCACCTCATTTTCAAATACCAGCATGGCACCGGAGAAGCAGACAAGAGTTATTATCAGTCCGAAAGGGACGGAAAGCCACAAATGTATCTTTCTGAATATTTTTTTCATGTTTTCAATCCTATTTCTTGAAAAAACCTGCAAAGCTTTCCGCTCGGCAGGCTTTTATATACAAAAGATTCTCTATTTAACCGACTGTATTATTTTGAAAGATATTCCATCTTACCTACCGTAGTGATAGCGTCAGCTTCTACCGTCAAACCTTTGACTGCCTTGCCTGTTTTTGCGTCTATTTTATAGAAGGCCGGTTTCTCGCCCGTAGTCACAGTGACAGCCATATAAGCATACCCTTTTTCTCCATAAGGCTCGCCACCAAACTTTCCGTCAGCCGGCAGACCTGTAACAAGCATAATCGTCTGATCTTCCGCCTTGAAAACAGCTAATTCGCTGACATCTGCACTTGTACCGCCACTAATCATATCTTCCGCTCCCTTTTTATACAATTGAAGCAGGAAGTAATCTTCAGAGATGTGCCAGCAACGGAAAATAGGATGTTTAGTGCCTATCTCTTCAAAGTTCACATAGTAATCCGGATCGAAATCTGTTGCGCCTGCTTTGATACGCATTGCGCCCGAAGGCTTCTGTCCTGTTACCTTCTTCAAATCTGAAGATGAAACTGCCGTACGTCCATATCCGGGAGAGAACACATAGACGTCACCATTATCAGCGGCCCAAATGGTCTGATAATATTGTGAACGCATACGACCGCATGCATAGCCTATTTTATCAGTCTTGGCAATCACCGGAGTCTCATTGAAGTTCGTGCCACTATAAATTGCCACATAAGCATTATCCGGGTATTGTGTAGAAGGAATGACACCGGCTGTATATGCACCGCTGCCGCTACCACCGTCAGTCTTAGTCACAAGTTCCTGATCTGTCACAGCTTCCGGCCATTTTTTAATACCGTACTTACTCATTCCCATTGGGATGACAGATGTATAAATCTTATTGTTAGCTTCAACCAGACCTGCCCATGAAACTTTTTCACCATTACCCAAGTAATTTTCGGCAAGCAAGGTACCCTCTTCCTGACTGCCATCGGTCGCATCCAAATAGTTGAACAACAATGCTTGAGCCACATTCTGATCCTCATCTGTTATTTTCGAGTCCCCGGTGGAAACAGTCACCACTTTATCCCCCCAGGTTCCATAAGACGTGATACGATTATAAGTGTATGTGTACTTTTCTTTCATTTTACCATCTGCCCCCAGATAATAGGAAGCTCCTGTACCTGCGCCACCTTTATTATAAACTAAAGCAAACACATAATCCAATCCTTTATATACCCAATAGGTACCGCCAATCACCTCGGTTCCATTCCCTTGAGTCGACACTGTTCCTTCATCCAAAGAATTGGCTACTACCAAATAACTTGCTTCACCGGTTGTGGCAGCCACCACATAAGCCGTTTCTCCATCAATTGGCGGGTTATCCACCGGATTATTATCATCGTCGCAAGATGCCACAAACACACCGCTACTCAAACAAAAAGCTACGGCAAAAGCCTGTAATAAAAACTTCTTCATATATTCTTTATTATTGATTGATACTAAAAACTTACTCTTATTATTTACCGAAAAACACTCTGAACTTTCCATAGAATGCGCGCCCCGCTTTTTGCAGGCTAAAATTGTCAAACAGTTGGGCATCGGTGAAATTCCGACATTCAAATGATACATTATAACGTCCATTCTTCATGGTGTAGGACAAAGACAGATTATGAGAAAACTGTTCCGGCACCATATTCTTTGAATCTTTATCTCCGAGATTTTCCCAATAAAGAGGAAAATCGTGCTGCCAGTAGCTATCATAGCCGATGCTCAACACATTTCCTTTGACAAACAGGTCATTCCAATAAAAATTTGCATTGATATTAGCATAACGATAGGGCAGATTCGGCATACGCACTTTATAGTGCATGCTTTCCTGCAAAGAGGAACCCGCCAGAAACTTTTCGTAATCACGAGTATCGATGCTATTGAATGTTCCTCCTATATCAAACCAACGCGAGAAGCTATAAAGCAATGACAAATTATACCCTTTGGTCCTTACGTGACCGTGGTTCTCATAATATCCGTAGCTTGTTCCTCCCAATACGTCCAGTCCTCTTTTTATGTAATCTTTCGTATCCCGATATATCAAACCGGCCTCGGCATACAATTCATGCTTGCCAAACTGATGATTATAGCTGAAACTCAAATTGACATTATCACTTTTCTCCGGTTTCAGATTCATTTTGCCAGCTTCAAGGTCTTCATCTCCAAAGAGTTCGTCCGTGGTCGGCAGGCGGAAAGCCTTTTCGTACGAAAGTTTCACCTGAAGATCTTTCCATATAAAATAGGTACCTGCCGCTCCATATCCAAGAGCGCTTGCCGTATTGGACAGATTGATATAATTGCCTATTCCATCCGTATTCTGCGATACCGGTCCCTTGTTGTATTGCCGGTAATATTTGGCAAATGCCGACACATTCCATCTGTCCGACGGCATCAGACGGTAAGAAAGCCCGCTGACGTTTTTACGGGTGATTTTAGGAATAGAAAAGTCCGTGAATTTGGAAGAAGCACCGATGGTAGAGCGGCTCGTACGTTCAAAATCACTGATTACATGACTGAAAGTAAACGTATGCGCCTGTCCGATATGATAATTCATCTTCAGCGTCCCATTCCAGTTTTTATTTTTAGATTCACTGTTCTGGTAAGACTGTTCTCCCCGGCTACCTTTTTCATAAAAATCTCCACGCCAGTTGTAAGCCCGCGAAGCGGTATCGACATTATTGGTGATATTATGATTGTAATTGGCAGTCAACAGCAGATCCAGGTTTTTCACCAATAAGTTCTTTTTGTAATATTCTAAAGAAGGGACCAACGAATGTCCTTTGCGGAATTTTTCACCGAACACGACATCTTGATAAACGCCTGTTTGTATCTCTTTATAGAAATGAGAATAATTGAAACTCAACGCCAAACGATCTGCCCATTTCTTTCCTACCAGGCCGATTTTTCCAATCACGGCTTCATTATGATACTGGTCATTAAAACGTTTCAGATGATAAATCTTATTTTTGTCAAGTGGCGGAAAACGTACGCTTCCATCTTCTTTAATCTCAAATTCGCGTACATAAGTGTCTACATAATAATCATTATCCGAGAAATTCTGAAAAGCATTGACCTCATACATAAAACCATTCTTGAACGTTTGTCCGAAGCGCACGTATGATTTATGAGTATTAAATGACCCGTAAGAATAGGAAGCGTCCATAAACCACTTTCCGGGTTGCTTGTTGGTGACAATATTAACCACTCCCCCAATAGCATCGGTTCCGAATCCTACAGGAACTACTCCTTTATAGACTTCTATACGGTCGGCAAAATTAATAGGAACATTGTTCAAATCGAATGCGGCACCGGCTCCCTCCTGTGGTATGCCGTCAATGAAGATTTTCACATGTTTCCCGCTAAAGCCATCGATATACAATTGCATATCCGACCCCACTCCACCTGATTCGCGGAGTTTTACACCGGGCACTTTAGTCAGTGCACCTGCCAAAGTCTGCGTACTATTATGCAATTTCTTCGCATCAATGGCTACCGCATTAAAAGCAGACTGATTCACACGACCGACTCCGGATGTCGTGACCAGCACCTCTCCCAGTTCTTTTACCGCCGGCGCGATAGTGACGTTTACTTTTATTCTTTCTCCCTTGGCTAATTTAACTTTCTTTTCTACCGTTTGATAACCGATAGCCGAAACGACAAGTGTATATTCACCGGCTGTAGTTTTCAAATGATATATACCTTTTTCATCTGTATAGCATCCTTGGTTGGTTCCTTTCAGATAAACTGTCGCAAAATCCACCACTTCTTTCTCCGTGGACATTACTCTACCCGAAATTAAACTATTACGGTGACGCCCATGTTGTGAATATACGGATACGGAAAACAAGAATGCCAGAAAAACCAAAAAATATTTATTGCTCATCTCCTTTTTACCTTTTTACTTTATACCTTTTCATTGCTCTAAAAGCGATGCAAAGGTAAGCAGAAAGAGGGATACCAAACAATCCCTATCTATTGGTAAAAATAAGACAACAAAAATGAGATATATAGATATGTACAATACCTATATATAAGTAAATACTGGATAATTTAAATAAAAAAAGAAAAGAAAACCTACTTCAGCCAACTCGCCAACGCACGTTCCGTTACCTCCCACAACTGCTCTTTTTGCACATGATTCGTGTATTTATCAGACAAGTTTTTCCGGTGGTTATTGACATACAGTTGTCCTGTCACACCGGCTTCCTTTTCGTCCAACAGTAAACCGATTGCCGTAGAAGCCCCTTTCTTGGGTTTACGGATAAAAGGACGGAAAAAAATATCCGTTAACGGATCGAACCACTTGTGCATAGTGATGATATCAGTAGAAACAATTCCCGGATCGGCAGCATTGACGGTAATCCCCTTCTCTCGAAGTTGCTCGGAAAGCTCGAAAGTAAACAATAATAAAGCCAACTTCGTGTTACTGTAAACAGGAATCCGCCAAAACGTTCCCGTTTTCCCTCTATGAAAGAAATCTGGGAAGTCGAGCTTGCCGATTGCGTATGTACAGGAAACCATATTTACGATACGCGCTCCACGCACCATCAACGGAATTAATTTCCGGGTAAGCAGATAAGGTCCCATGTAGTTCACACTTACTGTTCGTTCGAATCCTTCGGAAGTAGTATGAAAACCTGTCTCCATCGTTCCGGCATTATTCATTAACAAAGAGATGGGAAGATTCCTTTCTAAGATCTGACTGGCAAAAGCAACTACGGATTGCATAGAAGATAAATCGATAGCTATTACTTCCAAATCCGGGTTTCCAATTTCCTTGCTCAAACGTTCACGAACAACCTCCGCTTTCTTCGGATGATAACAAGCCATTATGATTCGATAACCGGCTTTGGCTACGGCACGTGTTATTTCTGTTCCCATTCCTCCGTCCGCACCGGTGATGATTGCCCATTTCATTTCACTCATTTTTTCTCCAGTTTATCAATCTCCTTTTGTAAAGAGGAAGGTAATTGTTCTTTCAAATGTTGATGACAAGCCATTTCTATCGTATACATACGTCCTATGCAATAATTACTGTGTCCACAGTTGCAGCGTGCTTGTTCCTCCTGTTTCATCCGGTTCACGAATCCCGGTTCGTTCAGTAATGCTCTCGCCATCTGCACGGCATCAAAACCGGAATCGAGCACTTCATCTATTTTCTGACGGGAAACAAGACCACCGACATAAATCAACGGCGCATCCGGAAGAGCCGCACGGAATTTCAGTGCATCTTCAAGGAAATAGGCCTCTTTGAAGGGCACAGAGGGTATCATCCATTTGCCAAACATACGGACTCCGTATTTCAGCCACCAACAATTCATATAGTAAGACATCGAACGAATCGGCATGGCACCTCTCATTACATACATCGGCGCTTTGCTGACAAAACCACCACTCAACACCAATCCATGAGCGCCAAGTTCCAACAGTCGTTTAGCCACTTGTATGGATTCGTCAATCTCCATTCCTCCTTTGAAACCGTCGCGCATATTCATTTTTACGAAAACTGCCATATCACTGCCTGCCGCTTTCATCACTTCTTCCATCACCATATCCATAAAACGCATCCGGTTTTCGAGCGAACCGCCATATTCATCTTTCCGATGATTGGTGTAGGGAGACAGGAATTGACTAATCAAATAGCCGTGCCCCGCATGTACTTCAACGGCGTCAAATCCGGCTTTCCTCGCCAGATTGACTGCATTTCCATACGCTTTCGCCATTTCCGGCAGCTCCTCTTTTTCCATTCCACGCACAAACGTAGGAGAATAGAGGTTGAAGCCTGAAGATGCGGATATAGGAGTGACACCACATATATTTTTATGGGACATATTTCCACAATGCCCGATTTGTATACCTACTGCGGCACCTTCATCGTGCACGGCTTTTGTCAGTTCGTGTAAACGGGGAATAATGGACGGACGCAACCACAACTGACGGTCGAAAGAAAGTCCGCTTTGTGTCACGGCAGCATAAGCCACTGTTGTCATACCCACTCCCCCCGCAGCTACCGACCGATGGTAATCCAGCAACATCTGCGTGGGAGTATTCTCCGGACACATGCTCTCAAAAGCTGCCGAACGGATTGTTCGATTCCGCAGCGTCAAAGGACCAAAGGTGACCGGGCTAAAAAGTTTAGATTCCATAGTAGTTGATATTTTATTTAAGTCATACGTAAGTCGTGATGAAAAGCGCCCCTAATAAAGAAAAGGGAACACTCGTTTCCGTTCTCCCACTGCGTCTCCGAATTCTTCGCGGTAACGGCACCAAATAGCGTTGGCACGGGGAACAAGGTTAGCAATCGTCCACCAAAGGAAGACCAGACCGGAAAGTGAACAAGTGAGTATCGCCCAACCTGCCCATTCTACTATCTCACCGAAATAGTTGGCGGAAGTGACATAACGGTACATTCCTTTTTGAGGCAGATAATGCCGGGTGTCTCCCGGTTTGCGCAAATGACGGATGATATAATCCGACTGCCAGTTCAACAGCATACCTGCGAAAAAGAGCAGTGTGCCGATAATAAACCACGGTGAAGTGAACCAACCGGATTGATACATCGTTTCGGGAGCAAGATAGAAAATCCATTTTCCTTGCATATAACCATTCAGCAGATTAAAAAGAACTCCCATCGACATGATTGCCAGCGGCATCTTACTTTTTCCTTTCAATAGCAAAGGGAAGATGAAAGCACGCTGAAAATAGTGAATCTGAAAGAAGAGGAAGAAAGTGAAAATCACCGGCTCGAACCGACGTTCGGAATAGATCCACATCACGCACATCACCACGAAAACCGGAGCTTCCATCAATATCCAGGCTAGTTTATTGGAGATAGCTACTCCCCACGATGCTGTGCGGAAAATACCATATCCGGCTTTCACAAAGTAAAGGGCGATAAAAACAAACAAAGCAATCAGGCTCATCACCCCCAGAAACAGATTAAAAGTATCTATACTCATACCGATCTATTTTGTAACACGCAAAAATAACAAAAATGAGATAAATGACGATACAAAAAATAGAAAGAATCTGAAGTACATTCTTTTACGAACATAAAAAAGGAGAAAATGTAAAATTTCCCGGATGCGCTTCTGAAATGATCGGGCACACATCCGGGATTACTTATCTATTTAATAAAAGGATTTGTTCTTATCAGCGTTTCTTAATTGGGATATAAGCCAAATCATCAAGTACATTTTTATAAGCCGGGCGGATAATCCGTTTACCGTCGAAGGTTAATTCTTCATTGCGGTGTGCACACCAGCCTACGATACGCGCCATGGCAAACAGTGGAGTGAAGATTTCCTGCGGCAAACCGATCATTTCATACACGAAGCCCGAATAAAAGTCGATATTGCTGGACACTGTCTTTCCGTTGTTTTTAACCCGTCCGAAAGTAGCGATGGCACGTTCTTCCAGCAGTTCAAGAAAAGCAAATTCGCTTTCTCTGCCTTTTTCACGGGCAAGGTCGCGAGCCAGTTCTTTCAATAGAAGAGCACGAGGGTCGGAGATGGTATAAACGGCATGTCCGATACCATAGATCAATCCGGTTTTGTTATACACTTCTTTGTTCAACATTCGGGTGTAATAAGTGTCTATCTCATCTACACTTGTCCAGTCTTTAATATTTTCCTTCAGGTGCTGAAACATGTCGGCAACCTGAATATTGGCACCTCCGTGAAGCGGGCCTTTCAGCGAACCGATACCGGCGGCGATGGCCGAATAAGTATCTGTTCCGGTAGAAGAAGTAACACGAACGGTGAAAGTGGAGTTATTACCACCACCGTGCTCTGCCTGAAGAATCAATAACAAATCAAGGGTGCGTGCATCCAGTTCGGTATAGTCTTTTTTCAGCATATACAGGAAATTTTCGGCAATAGAGAGCTTTTCCTGCGGATGGCGGATATGCAGAGAACGTCCGAAAGTAGCATGACGAAGCATATTATAAGCATAAGCGATGATAGTGGGGAACTTTGAAATCAGTTCAATACTCTGACGCATCAGGTTATCCCGGGAGGTATCATCCGCATTTGCGTCAAAACGATACATTTCCAATACACTGCGTGAAAGAATATTCATGATGTTGTTTCCTTCCAACTCGATGATGTTCATTTTCGTTTTCTGTTCCAACGGCATATTGTCGTTAATCAACTCACGGAAAGAAAGCAATTCTTCTTTATCCGGCAGACGTCCGGAAAGCAATAGGTAAGCCACTTCTTCGAAGCCAAAGCGTTTCTCTTTGATTATAGCGTGAGAAATATCTTCTACATCATAACCGCGATAGAACAGTTTTCCCGGTATGGGTTTCAGTCCACCACCCGGAACACGTTCATATCCTACTACATTACCGATTCTGGTTAAACCTACCAATACACCTGTGCCGTCTTCATTACGCAATCCGCGCTTCACATCAAACTTGGAGAACAATTCTGTATCAATCCGGGTAGCTTCCTTCATTTCCTCGGAAAGCTTGTAAATCAAGTACTCTTTTTTCATCTTTCTTCGTTTTTTATTCGTTACTTTTGTTTTTCAATTCTTTCCACGATCTCACGAGTGAAAGCGGAAGTAGAGAGGGAGGTTCCATTCGGCATAAAACGGGCTAAATCGTGTGTAGCGCGAGCGTCCAGGAAGCTTTGTTCCAAGGCTTTCTCTATCAGAGCAGCCGCTTCTTTCCAGTCAAAATATTCGAGCATCATTACTGCCGAAAGGATAATAGAACAAGGGTTCACCACATCTTTTCCCGCAATATTGGGGGCTGTTCCGTGAGTCGCTTCAAAGATGGCATGACCTGTCTGGTAGTTGATATTTGCTCCCGGAGCGATACCGATACCGCCTACCATAGCCGCCAGTTGGTCAGAAACGTAGTCTCCGTTGAGGTTTAAGGTGGCTATTACGGAATATTCTTCGGGAATCAGGAGTGTATTTTGCAAGAAAGCATCTGCAATGCAATCTTTTATCACCAGTCTGCCATCTGCCAAAGCATCGCCAAATTCACGTTGCGCCAGTTCGTAGCCCCATTTTTTGAAACCACCTTCGGTAAACTTCATGATATTCCCTTTATGCACCAGCGTTACGGAAGGCAAATGATGGTCGATCGCATACTGGCAGGCAGCACGTACAAGACGCTCCGTGCCCTCACGTGATACAGGTTTCACACCGAAAGAAGAGGTTTCCGGGAAACGGACTTTTGTCACGCCCATTTCGTCTTTCAGGAATTGATAGAACTTTTCAGCTTCCGGAGTTCCGGCTTCCCATTCGATACCTGCATAAATATCTTCCGTATTTTCACGGAACACACACATATTCACTTTCTCCGGTGATTTGACAGGCGACTGTACTCCCTGATACCAACGAACCGGACGAAGACAGACGTATAAATCAAGTGTCTGACGCAGTGCTACGTTCAACGAACGGATTCCACCTCCGACAGGAGTTGTCAACGGACCTTTGATTCCTACCAGGTATTCCTGAAAGGTTTCCATTGTTTCATCCGGTAACCAGGAACCAGTCGCGTTGAAGGCACGTTCTCCCGCCAACACTTCTTTCCATTCGATACGACGTTTGCCACCGTATGCTTTCCGGATAGCTGCGTCCACTACGGCTTGCATGGCAGGAGTCACTTCGGCTCCTACTCCATCGCCGGTAATATAAGGTACGGTAGGCACATCGGGTACCAACAGCGTACCATCTGTTTGCATGGTTATTTTGCTCATTTTTTATCTTGCATTTAAGGCAGAACCGGCACGAAACCAGGCTATCTGCTGTTCATTATAGGTATGTTGCACTTCAAAACTTTCTTTCGTTCCGTCTTCGTGATGAAGAACAATCGTCAGATTGCGCCCCGGTGCGAAATGGACTAAGCCTGATACGGACAAAAGATCGTGTTCCCGAATCTTGTCATAGTCTGCTTTATCTACAAAAGTAAGAGCAAGCATTCCTTGTTTTTTCAGATTTGTTTCGTGGATACGGGCAAAACTCTTAGCCAAAATGACACGTACATTGAGGAAGCGTGGTTCCATGGCTGCATGTTCACGGCTGGAACCTTCTCCATAATTCTCTTCGGCAACAACAATAGACGGAATACCTTCGGATTTATACATCTTTGCCGTACCGGAAACTGTTCCATAAGTATTTGTCGAACGATTCCAAACACGGTTCGTTTCACCATTGAAAGCATTGACAGCTCCCATCAGCATATTGTCAGAAATATTCTCCAAATGTCCCCGGAAGCGGAGCCATGGACCTGCCATAGAGATATGGTCGGTAGTACATTTTCCCTGTGCTTTAATCAATAAAGGCATGTTCAGCAAATCCTGTCCGTCCCATGCCGGGAAAGGAGTCAGAAGCTGGAGACGTTGGGAATCCGGTTTTACCCTGATTTCCGTTTTTGCTCCGTGCGGGGCAATATACCCTTCATTTCCCTGTTCAAAACCTTTCAAAGGAAGTTCATCTCCTACAGGCTCGGAGAGTTTCACTTTTTCTCCGTTATGATTCACCAGTCTGTCTTTCAACGGGTTGAAACAGAGATCACCGGCTATTGTTAACGCCATCGTTAGTTCCGGAGAAGCTACAAATGCATAGGTGTTGGGATTACCGTCAGCGCGTTTGGCAAAATTACGATTGAAAGAGGTGACGATTGAGTTCTTTCGTGTCAGATCGTCCGTCTCACGTTTCCACTGACCGATACAAGGTCCACAAGCATTTGCCATAATCGTGGCTCCCAACCGTTCAAAAGCTTCAATCATACCGTCTCTTTCGGCAGTAGCCCGGATTTGCTCCGAACCCGGATTGACGATCAGCGGAGAAGCGACGCTCAAATTCTTTTCTGTCACCTGCTTTGCCAGAGAAGCTGCACGGCTCAAATCCTGATAAGAAGAATTGGTACATGAACCTATCAAGCCCACCTCCATTTTACGGGGGTAGCCGTTCAATAACACTTTTTCTGCAAATTCAGAGATAGGAGTAGCGGCATCCGGTGTAAACGGCCCGTTTATATAAGGTTCGAGTTCTGACAAATCTATTTCAATCACACGGTCGTAATAGTTGGATGGTTCGTCGGTCACAATGTCGTCTGCACGAAGATCTGCATCAACAGATTCAGCCCAATCAACTACACAATCTCTTCCGGTAGCTCTCAAATAAGTAGCCATGCGCCCGTCAAAGGGGAACAAAGAGGTAGTAGCTCCAACTTCGGCACCCATATTGCAAATGGTGGCTTTCCCGGTAGCAGAAAGGGATTCGGTTCCGGGACCAAAATATTCGATAATAGCATTCGTTCCTCCTTTTACGGTAAGGATGCCGGCCAATTTCAGGATTACATCTTTCGGAGAGGTCCAACCGCTTAGTTTTCCGGTCAGACGGACACCGATAATCTTCGGCATTTTCAGCTCCCATTCCATTCCTGTCATCACATCCACGGCATCCGCGCCACCGACACCGATAGCCACCATGCCCAGTCCGCCTGCATTAGGCGTATGAGAGTCTGTTCCCACCATCATACCGCCGGGGAAAGCATAGTTTTCGAGCACTACCTGATGGATAATTCCTGCTCCCGGTTTCCAGAAGCCGATGCCATAACGGGAAGATACATCACGGAGGAAGTCGTATACTTCTTCATTGGTTAGTCTTGCCGTAGCAATATCCGCCTTTGCACCTTTATACGCCTGTATCAAGTGATCGCAATGCACTGTTGAAGGCACAGCCACCTGATCCTTACCTGCATTCATAAATTGAAGCAATGCCATCTGCGCAGTTGCATCCTGCATAGCCACACGGTCGGGACGGAAATTCACATAATCCTCCCCCCGTTTGTAATCTTTCAAATCGGCTACATCATACAGATGAGCATACAAAATCTTCTCGGCCAACGTCAAAGGGCGTTTCAGTATAGCCCGTACGTGTTCTACCTTTCCTTTATAAGCAGCGTAGAAAGCTTCTAACATAGTCACATCATATACCATATTGCTTTTTGTTTTTTTAGTCTATCTATTAAAATAACGAACGACGTTCGAGTAATGTTTAACAAAATGAAATATTTTTTCTACCCGGAACGAAGATTTGTTACCTTTGCGCCTATTATGAGTAATAATCCGAAAAGTCCCATTATAGACCTTCAGCAACAGCAACTCCTCCTGCGGATGGAGTATGAATATGAGAAGGAAGAATTTAAGCGGCAGACCGAAACAATGGGCGTTGCCCGTAAAGTGAAGCGCGGTCTCTGCTGGTATCCTGTCTCTCTTGGCCGAAGTTACTACAATTCGCTGAATCAGCTTGTAATAGATATTACACGGACCGAAAATAAAGAAATAGAGCATTCCTTTGAGTTCGGCCGTCCTGTTTGCTTTTTCCACCAGTCATTCGAAGGAAAAGTGAAGTATATGGATTTCATCGCTACCGTCAGCTTTGCCGACGAAGAACGAATGGTCGTTGTACTCCCCGGAGCGGGAGCTTTAGCGGAACTGCAAACTGACGGTATACTGGGGGTACAACTTTATTTTGACGAAACATCGTACCGGGCCATGTTCGAGGCACTGGAAGACACGATACGCGCCAAAGACAACCGCCTGGCGGAACTGCGCGACATTTTGTTGGGTACCCAAAAACCGGGATTCCGCGAATTATATCCTGTCCGCTTTCCATGGCTGAACAGTACACAGGAAACAGCAGTCAACAAGGTGCTATGTACGCGTGACGTATCTATTGTTCACGGTCCTCCGGGAACCGGAAAGACAACGACTCTTGTCGAAGCGATTTACGAAACGTTACACCGGGAACCACAAGTGCTTGTCTGTGCACAAAGCAACACGGCTGTCGACTGGATTTGTGAGAAACTGGTAGACCGGGGAGTACCCGTGCTCCGCATTGGAAATCCGACCCGAGTCAACGACAAAATGCTTTCATCCACCTACGAACGCCGGTTTGAAAGTCATCCTGCCTATCCGGAGCTTTGGGGAATCCGTAAATCTATCCGCGAAATGGGTAGCCGGATGCGCCGGGGTAGTTATTCTGAACGGGAAGGAATGCGTAATCGCATGAGTCGTCTCCGCGACCGTGCCACGGAGTTGGAAATACAAATCAATGCCGATCTTTTCGACAGTGCCCGTGTGATTGCTTCTACCCTAGTCAGCAGCAACCACCGCCTGCTCAACGGACGTCGTTTTTCGACTTTATTCATCGACGAAGCTGCACAAGCCCTCGAAGCTGCCTGCTGGATCGCTATCCGCAAAGCAGACCGGGTCATCCTTGCAGGAGATCATTGTCAGCTTCCGCCGACTATCAAATGTATAGAAGCTTCCCGTGGAGGATTGGATCATACATTAATGGAAAAAGTCGTTCAACAAAAACCTTCCGCGGTCTCTCTATTAAAAGTACAGTACAGAATGCATGAAACCATCATGCAGTTTCCCTCCGACTGGTTTTATCACGGAGAACTGGAAGCTGCTCCGGAAGTACGCTATCGGGGGATTCTTGATTTCGACACTCCCATGAACTGGATCAATACTTCAGAGATGGACTTTCACGAAGATTTTGTAGGAGAAAGCTTCGGACGCATCAATAAGCAGGAAGCCAACCTACTACTGCAAGAACTGGAAACTTACATCGAACGTATCGGCAAAGAGCGAATACTGGATGAAAGAATTGATTTCGGTCTGATTTCGCCATACAAGGCACAAGTGCAATATTTGAGAGGAAAAATAAAAGGAAGCAGCTTTTTACGCCCTTTCCGCAGCCTCATCACCGTGAATACGGTAGACGGCTTTCAGGGACAGGAGCGAGACGTTATTTTCATCAGTCTCGTACGTGCCAACGAGGACGGACAAATCGGGTTTCTAAATGACTTGCGAAGAATGAATGTAGCGATTACGCGGGCACGAATGAAACTTGTTATATTAGGAGATACCTCCACCCTTGCCAAGCATCCTTTCTATAAAAGGTTGATGTTATTCATTAAAAAGGAGGATTAAATACTTAATCCTCCTTTTAACAAAGCACACTTTCTCCCGAAACCACACTTTTTTTAACACAAACAAAACAAACAATATTTTACATCAGTACTATTCTTAATTTTTCACCCTCAAAGATAGTCGATTATTCCAATGCACTCCAACTATTTCCACCATTTTATTTGCGGATCGCGCGTTTTTGCCCATTCTGCAAATTTAGGATATGTTTTATCAATGCGCTGATTCTCCTTTTTAAGATCTAAATTCAAAATAGAAGCGTCCAAACGAGCATCTACATGAATTGCAAACGGAAAACCATCTTTGCAAATGAAATAGGTACCATCTACATCACCACGAGAAATATCAGCTCCGGAAGGGAAACGATTATTCGCACCAGTCGTCGGCTTATGATCTGTCAGATGGACTTCTGTGGCAGAGTTGAATACTTTTATAAAAGGGTTATAAGGAGCTACCACCACTGATTTATCAAGAGTAGGGTTATTAAATTGTATGGATACCGTATATGTCTTCTCTTGAATATTCTGATTAATCATATCCTCCGCATTCACATTGGATACTCCCAATTCAGCTTTAGCATCCTTGAATAATGTTATCACATTACCTGAATAGGAAGTAATTTCATCGCCATTGATTATTACTTGGGACGCTTTACTCAAATCGAAAGGAACCTCATACGCAAACGAGTTTTTATAATTAGCTCCCGTCCAAGCCAATGTGAACTTATCAATAATATTAAGAACTTTATTATCTATATTATAATCAACACTTGACTGATATTTCATGACTACATCATTCAAGTCATAATCTCCTTGCTCCGGCCAGTTATCTTCAAAGCCAAGCACTCCAGAATACTTTTCTGTTCCTTGTCGATCACCTGGATTAGGAACCTCCGGAACTTCAATAGCAGCAATAGGATTAGAAGAGATAACAAAAGCAACATCATTATAGTCATTTTCTCCACTTTTCCAGTCTTCCATCGTAATAACATTCACTCTGTCACCTGCTTTATTTTTTGCTGCAAAAATTGCAGTGTGAGAAATTTTGTCACTATTCAAAGATTTGGTTGAGTAGAACATATTCCCATTAGCCTTGGCATTTACCCAGCCATTATTCCATATCAAGAAACCAATCTTTGTATTTGCCGGAATACGTTCCGGGTCCTCTTGAGGGAAATTACCAGTCTCATTTATATATTTTAAATTAACTGCAACCCCACTATAATAACCTAAACTATTTCCATGTGCGTTAGGAAATATGACACATGCATGCTTTGTTGCCTTCCTTATTTCATCAGTAGAAGCATCTTTCGGATAGCAATAATAAGCAAATACACTTTTCGCTCCTGTGTCTCCCCCAAAATAGTTAATAACGACATTTGCATCTTCTTTTATCAGAATATCAGCATTATCAGTAACTAAAGGTCCTACGTTATTCTTTCCTTCCGGAAAATATGTCGTTATATAACTCTTGAGAGTTGCATCCACGTTGATCTTCTTAGAAGCATCCAAATAGTCAGGCTTACCTGAATTTGCATTCCAAGTTCCTAATACGTTCGGGATTACATCTGTAATAAATTTCACCGCAGCCCTTGTTTGTGCACTTCTCGTTGATGAATCCACAGGAGTAACATCAAGAGCATTCTCAAAGGTTATTTTTGCGCTGACATCCGAACCGACAACTTTAGTTTTATACAAAGTCGGCACACCAAAATCCGGAGAATAAATATAAACTTCTGAAACTGCTGTCGGGAAAGAAGCCGGTTTGATATAACGTCCTTGTATATCTGTAAATCCGGTTGCAATATGTGACACCCCTGCTTTCTTTATAATCTGACCACCTTCTGCCACATAAGAAAGCGGATTTTCAGCATAAACTTCAAAATAAGCCCTAGGACATTCCTTTCCATAATCAATATTCAATTGAATATTTTTAGTAGTGGCAAAGTCGAAATAGTTATCTAAAGTAACTTCTTCTTTATCTCCTGAATTAGCAGGATCATATACATCTTTCTGTAAACAGCTTGAGAAAGCAACAGAAACAACACCGATAACACATGCTAATTTAGCAATGTTAATCATTCTTTGGGGTAAGTTAAAACACATCATACTTCTCGTTCATTTTATTTGATGGTGCAAATATAAACATAAACTTGCATATTTTAATCACATTATTGATATATTTTTCAAAAAAAAGTTTCTGCAAGCTTCACCTACCCATTTTAAAATATCTTATTAATAAAAAAAGGAGAAAGCAAAAAGCTCTCTCCTTCTTTTAAAACTTGTATAATCTAGTCTAATTAATTATTTTCCGGACGAAGTTTACGAACAGTTACAGCAGTCTGCCACATTTCGCTTTCGCGTAATTGACGGAGTTCTTCGTTCAATTTTTCACGATAATCAGGTTGTGAATTACTGTCGATAGAAATCTGTGCTTCGTTACCAGTCTTCACACTGTTATACAACTTTTCAACTACCGGTTTGATAGCATCGTGGAATGGGCCCATCCAATCGAGAGCACCACGTTGAGCAGTAGTAGAGCAGTTAGCGTACATCCAGTCCATACCGTTCTTTGCAAACAACGGCATCAATGACTGTGTCAGTTCTTCCACTGTTTCATTGAATGCTTCAGAAGGACTATGACCGTTTTCACGCAATACTTCGTACTGTGCCAGCAACAAACCTTGGATAGCACCCATCAATGAACCACGTTCACCTGTCAAGTCAGAAGTAGCTTCACGTTGGAAAGTTGTTTCGAACAGATAACCGGAACCGATACCAATACCCAGTGCGATGGTTCTTTCGTAAGCCTTGCCTGTAGCATCCTGATAGATAGCATAAGAAGAGTTCAAGCCACGTCCTTCGAGGAACATAGTACGCAAAGATGTACCCGAACCTTTAGGAGCAACCATGATAACGTCGATATCAGCAGGAGGAACTACACCTGTACGGTCGTTCCAAGTGATAGCAAAACCGTGTGAGAAATAAAGAGCTTTTCCAGCAGTCAGGTAAGGCTTGATAGTAGGCCATACTGACATTACTGCTGCGTCAGACAACAGACACATTACAATAGTACCTCTCTCACAAGCTTCTTCGATACCGAACAAAGTTTCACCCGGAACCCATCCGTCTGCTACTGCCTTATCGTATGTTTTTCCTTCACGTTGACCAACGATTACATTGAAACCGTTATCACGCAAGTTCAGTGCCTGTCCAGGACCCTGTACGCCATAACCGATTACAGCGATTGTTTCATTTTTCAATACTTCACGAGCTTTTTCCAATGGAAATTCGTCACGGATTACTACAGTTTCAGTAGTACCTCCAAAATTCAACTGTGCCATTTTCTTTTTGTTTTTAGTTTTTGATGACTTACGCCATCTGTTATTAATTGATTTTATATTCTCACATTTATTCAAATATCACTTTCGAGCGGCAAACAACTTCGTTGCCATTCTTCTTCACTTCTACGTGAAACTCGTTTGCGTTCACTTCATCGCAGAAGAAAGAGAGTTCATCACCAAAATAGCTTTCCGCCACATACGCCATTTCAAAACGACGGATACGTTTGGTCTTATACAATTCAATCGGGAACAAATCAAGGATATGCTCGATGTAACGGATGCTGTTTACATGACCGTTGATATCTATATCACTGTATTTTGCCGTCAGGGTAGCTATCGGCTGATCGCTTGTCACTTTGATGCGTGAAGGCTTTTCAATCGGGCAAGGCTCATCACAGACATAGTCTACGATACTTCCCCCATGCAAAGTCAACAAGTCGGCAGGCTTGCGGGTATTAAGATTAATCATTGCCCATACGGAACGTGCGTAGCCAATCTTCTTCCCATCCTTATCAATAATAGCAAAATTACGGTCCGTAAACAAACGGTAGACATTTTCCACCCACGTCTGAACCGAGAAATTCTCATACTGATAAGGCATTTCATCCAACTCAATAGCCAGACGTGAAAGCACCCATGTGTAATTATCCTCATTCAGCGTTGCAATACCAAAACCACGGTCATTGGCGTGAAAACCTGCACAATTCAGCAGATGATTTCCCAGTACCCCCATAGTCAGACGTCCGTTGAAGTCAACATGGAACGGTTCTGCCACAAACTGATAAGTCCCTATTCTATTTTCTTCACTCATTATTCTTATTGGTTTTTACTTTGGTTATACATAGCTTCCCGTCCATCGAGAAACTCATTCACCCGTTCAAAGCAGCTGGTAGTAATCGCTACACGTCCTGAACGGACAAACTGCAAAACACAATTCAAAGCCTTCAGTTCACCATAGAGCGAAGTTATATCTTCGCTCATTCCATTTTTCTCGACAATAGAAAATATCGGATTGACTTCCACTATACGTGCATTGTATCTACGAATCAGTTTGGATGCTTCCGGATTCTCCTGAAAAGCAGGAGTAGACACCTTATATAATGCAATCTCGTGGAAATAAATCTCATCCTCTGTGAAATAATGTGCCTGAATCACGTCGATCTTCTTTTCGATCTGTTTCACTACCTTCTCAATGATGTCCTTATCAGTCCAAGCTGTTATTGTATACTTATGTACACCTTTAATAGAAGAAGCAGATACATTCAGGCTCTCAATATTTATTTGCCGACGGGTAAATACAGCAGTTACCTGATTCAGCAACCCGGCTATATTCTCCGAATGAACAATGATTGTATATAACGTTTTATCACTCATAACTCTAATTTTTTAAATGCGAACTCTCAACTCTCCATTCTCAACTCTCAACTTCTCCTAGCACTCCAGCAACATCTGGTTTACCGAACCACCCGGAGGAGTCATCGGCAAAACATTGCCTTCTTTCACCACGCAAGCTTCGAGCAGGAACGGACCGTCCGTTGCCAGCATTTCAGCAATAGCTTCCTTCAGTTCTTCACGAGTGAAAACACGCTTGGAAGGAATATCATAAGCCGAGGCCACTTTCATATAATCCGGATTCAACATCGGGGTAAACGAATAGCGACGGTTGAAAAACATAGCTTGCCACTGACGTACGTTTCCGAGGTAATTATTGTTCAAGCAGATAATCTTCACCGGAGCCTTCTGCTCCATAATCGTACCCAGTTCCTGAATATTCATTTGCAGTCCGCCATCTCCCATAAATACGCATACGGTACGTTCCGGTGCTCCGAAAGTTGCCCCGATAGCTGCGGGAAGCCCGAAGCCCATTGTTCCAAGTCCTCCGGAAGTAATGATACTGCGTTCTTTCGTATATTTAAAGTAGCGTGCAGATATCATCTGATTTTGACCTACATCTGTTACCAAAACAGCTTCATGGTGAGTAGCATCACTAACCGCACGTACCACTTCCCCCATACTCAAAGAGTTTGTGGCAGGATGAAGTTCAGGACGGATTACTTTTTCCTCCTCCACTTTCTCATATTCTTTGAAGCTATCAATCCATTCGGTATGAGTGTTCTTTTTCAGAAGTTTCGTCACAGAAGCCAGTGTTTCCTTGCAATCTCCCAATACAGCTACATCTACCTTTACATTCTTATTAACTTCCGCAGGATCGATATCAAAATGAATCACTTTTGCCTGTTTGGCATAAGTAGCCAAATTACCGGTCACACGGTCGTCAAAACGCATACCAACAGCAATCAGCACATCGCATTTATTGGTATTGATATTCGGTCCCAGATTGCCGTGCATACCCAACATACCTTTATTCAACGGATGTTCTGTCGGCAAAGCCGAAAGTCCGAGCAGCGTACAACCCGCAGGCATATCCGCTTTTTCGATAAACTCGCGCAATTCGCTCTGTGCATTTCCCAGTTCAACACCTTGTCCAACCAATACAAGCGGACGTTCAGCGTTATTAATCAGTTCGGCAGCAGCCTGTACAGTCTCCTCGTCCGTATCGGGAACAGGAACATAACTACGGATAAAATCGACTTTCGTCGGTTCGTATTTCGTTTTCTCTACTTGCGCATTTTTGGCAAAGTCCAATACCACCGGACCCGGACGACCACTACGGGCAATGTAAAACGCACGTGCTACCGCCCAGGCTACATCTTCCGCACGGCGAATCTGATAACTCCATTTAGTGATTGGCTGGGTGATACCTACCAAGTCAACTTCCTGAAAAGCATCCGTCCCAAGAAAGCCTGTTCCTACCTGTCCGGCAATCACCACGATAGGCGTACTATCGATCATCGCATCCGCAATGCCTGTTACCGTATTGGTTGCTCCGGGACCGCTCGTCACCAGGCAAACACCTACATCACCCGATACACGGGCATAACCTTGTGCGGCATGGGCGGCTCCCTGCTCGTGACGAACCAAGATATGGTTCAATATATTTTGATGATCGTACAAGGCATCGAATACCGGCATAATAGAACCACCGGGGTAACCAAAGATGGTAGTCACTCCCTGATGTTCCAAGGAGCGCATCAAAGCCTCTGCACCTGTTATTAAATCTTTCATATTAGTTGATAGTTGATAAATGATAAATGATAGTTGAGAAATGACAGTTGAAAATGAATGGTTTACAATCATTGCGCTAAGTGCTGCGCAGCTAACTATTACCTATCAACTATATTATATAATTCTCACTGCTCCCTTATCGGCAGAGCTTACCATGCTGGCATACGCCTTCAGGCTCTTCGGTACATAACGGTCACGAGTGACAGGAGTCATCGGACGGGCCGCCAGTTCTTCATCCGTCAGTCGCACGTTAATCTTCCGGGCCGGAATATCGATTTCGATAATGTCTCCGTCTACAATTTTTCCGATATTGCCTCCAGCTGCCGCTTCAGGAGAAATATGTCCGATACTCAATCCGGAAGTTCCACCACTGAAACGTCCGTCGGTAATCAAAGCACATTCTTTTCCGAGATGACGAGATTTGATATAAGAGGTAGGATAAAGCATTTCCTGCATACCGGGACCACCCTTCGGACCTTCGTGCGTAATGACGACTACATCGCCACTGACGACTCGGCCTCCGAGGATGCCTTCACAGGCTGCTTCTTGCGAATCAAATACTTTGGCAGGTCCGGTAAATTTCCAGATACTTTCGTCTACACCTGCTGTTTTTACCACACAACCGTCTTGGGCAATATTGCCTTTCAATACGGCCAATCCACCGTCTTTGCTATAAGCATGTTCCAAATCACGGATACATCCGTTTGCACGGTCTTTATCCAGTTCCTTATAGTACATGCCCTGTGAACCAAGTACGAGATTGAATCTATTTCCGGCTGCACTCGAATATTTTTTAATTGCCTTTTCGCTTACATTCGGGCTGGTGATTGAATATTCATTAATAGCTTCCGCCAATGACATTCCGTCTACCCGTCGAACAGATGTATCTATCAGACCGCCTTTTGCCAGTTCATCCATGATAGCAATAATACCACCGGCACGGTTTACATCCTGAATATGATATTTCTGTGTATTGGGAGCCACCTTGCAGAGACAAGGAGCCTTGCGGGAAAGCATATCGATATCATCCATCTTGAAATCTACCTCTGCTTCATGAGCAATAGCCAACAGGTGAAGAACTGTATTAGTAGAACCACCCATTGCTATATCCAGCGTCATGGCATTCAAGAAAGCCTGACGGGTAGCAATGCTACGAGGAAGCACACTTTCGTCTCCTTCTTCATAATATAACTTTGCATTTTTTACGATCAGTTCTGCTGCATCTTTGAAAAGCTGCGTGCGATTCTCGTGTGTAGCTACGATGGTTCCGTTTCCGGGAAGAGCCAGTCCGATTGCTTCATTCAGGCAGTTCATTGAATTGGCGGTAAACATACCGGAACAACATCCGCAAGTAGGACAAGCATTTTGCTCGATATTCGCTACTTCCTGATCGCTGACACTTTCATCAGCCGATTTAATCATCGCGTCGATCAAATCCAGGTGCTGACCATTCCATTCTCCGGCTTCCATCGGACCGCCCGATACAAATACGGCAGGAATATTCAAACGCATAGCCGCCATCAACATTCCGGGAGTAATCTTATCGCAATTGCTGATACATATCATTGCATCTGCCTTGTGCGCATTAACCATATATTCTACACTGTCTGCAATGATGTCACGTGAAGGAAGCGAGTAAAGCATACCATCATGTCCCATTGCTATACCGTCGTCGATAGCTATTGTATTGAATTCCGCAGCGAAGCATCCCAGCTTCTCAATCTCTGCCTTCACCAGCTGACCGATTTCATGTAGGTGTACATGCCCCGGGACAAACTGTGTGAACGAATTGACGATAGCGATAATGGGTTTACCCATCTGATTCTTCTTCATGCCGTTGGCTGCCCACAATGCACGGGCTCCCGCCATCCGACGGCCTTGTGTACTAAACGAACTGCGTAATTGCTTTTTCATTTCAATCTATCTTTTAATTAAAGAGCCTTCCTCACACAAGTGAGAAAGGCTCTAAATTCTATCTTTTATGGTACGAACACATACAACACAAAAACCTTTCTCACGCTCTTGATGGGACCACCACGACGCGAATAATATGCAGGACTGCTAGGTTAATAGATGTATGTAACATATTCATATCTTCTTTTCTTTATTTTCGTGCTGCAAAGGTAAGGGCTTTTTTATTATATCCAAACAAATCGAAGAAAAAAATCACTTAAAAGCGAATAATTGTAAGAAAAGAGAGGTATTATTTCTCTATTTTATCACTTAAAGGTTGAATTTACAACTATTATCTAACTGCGCACCTCACTTCCTTTTTCTGACAAAAGCACTTAATAATCTGAAATTTACCCTCCCTATACCGGAGTACAAGCAAATAATTCGTATCTTTGTAGACCCGTATTTACGGGAATTATTAATCAGAAACAAAAAAGATCAGATGGAAACAGTAGAAAACAAGTACATTACCGTTGCATACAAACTATATACAATGGAAGATGGTGAAAAAGAGTTGTTCGAAGAAGCAAAAGCAGAACATCCCTTTCAATTCATTTCAGGATTAGGAACAACACTCGAAGATTTCGAAAATCAGATAACTGCTCTTTCTAAAGGTGATAAATTTGATTTTACCATTCCGGCAGATAAGGCTTACGGACAATATGACGAACAACACGTTATTGACCTCCCCAAAAATATTTTTGAAATAGATGGCAAGTTTGACAGCGAACGTATTAAAGAAGGTAACATCGTACCTTTGATGACTGGTGACGGTCAGCGCGTAAATGCCAGCGTAGTAGAAATCAAACCGGATGTTGTAGTAGTTGACCTCAATCACCCGTTGGCTGGTGCCGACCTGATTTTCGAAGGTGAAATACTGGAAAGCCGTCCTGCTACTAACGAAGAAATCCAGGAATTGGTGAAAATGATGAGTGGCGAAGGTGGTTGCGGTTGCGGATGCGACAGCTGCGGTGATGGCTGTGGCGACGACTGCGGTTGCGAAGGCGGACACTGTCATTAATTGAAGTATTAAGTATAAAGTATTAAGTATTAATTTCGTGCGAATATAGCCGGAGTTTTAATACTTAATACTTTTTTTATGCCGTCATTCCGGCTAATACTTAATGCCTAATACTTAATACTTGATACTTAATACTTAAAATCAGCATCCTTTGTGCGTCATGATGTCAAGCACCATTTTATCCGTTTCGTTCATGGCTTGCGAGCCGATTCTTGTCAGGTTACGGATACTTTGGTCTACATCTTCATCTATAATTCCTTCTACGGAAGTCACACAACGGTCTTCCATTGCCATCATGGCAGACAGTACGGCTGTCGAAACTCCGGTGGTTACCTTCAAGGCACAACTCGGTTTTGCACCGTCACAAATCATTCCTGTCAAATTGGCAATCATGTTTTGAACAGCGAAGGCAACCTGATTGTAGTTTCCTCCCATTAACCAGGTGATTCCACAACTGGAACCTGTGGCAGCTACCACACAACCACACAAAGCAGACAGACGCCCCAAACTTTGTTTGATATATATAACAGTGAGATGGCTAAGCATTAAAGCACGGATCAGTTCTTCTTCACTTTTTCCGTTTTCTTCTGCAAAGACAACGACAGGAAGTGTAGCGGATATCCCCTGATTACCACTGCCGGAATTACTCATTACAGGAATCATAGCGCCAGCCATACGGGCGTCGCAGGCAGCCGACGTATAAGAGAGGATATGAGAAAACACGCTATCCCCCATCACTTTATGCTCATAAGTTCCCCGAAGCATTTTCCCTAAAGAATGTCCGTAGTTACCTTTAAATGCTTGTTCGGCAGCAGCTTTGTTCAAACGGGCTGTGTCAAGGATGAAACGGATTTCATCCAGCGGAGCAGTCAGTGCAAAATCATAGACCTTGCGCAAATTTAGTTCGAGCGAAGCCTCTTCCTCTTCTTCGCTAGCTGTCTGTTGATTGTCGAGCAACATTTGTTCATCTTTGGCTATATATATAAAAGTAGTATGTCCACCGGCAATGATGGCTTTAGCCGTTTTATCTCCCGTTTTACAGTTCACTTCAATATAAAGCTTTTCCGTAATATCTTCTTTTAGAGAAATACAAATCCGTTTTTCTGCGATAAACAGTTTTCCCTGTTCCACCGCTTCCGATGTACAATCCCTCAACACCTCCAACTGATAATCTGATTTGCCAATCAACGCACCCAAAGCAACCGCTATGGGAAGCCCGACCATACCCGTTCCCGGGATTCCTACTCCCATAGCATTCTTTAATATATTAGCACTTAACAGGACTTCTATCTTTTCCGGTTTCGCTCCCAATGTTTCGGCAGCCTTAGCAACACAAAGCGCTACTGCGATAGGTTCCGTACATCCGATAGCCGGAATGACCTCCTTCTTAATCAATTCTATAATTTGCCTTCTTTCTGATTCAGTCATAGACTTATAAGTTTTGATTCCACAAAAATAGGAAATTCTTTCTTTTCCAACATTCTATAATGAACAAATAAAATCTCATATTGTTATAAAATCTCCCATATACCAAACTTTAACAGAAAGAATTGATAGAAAAATGAAAGCAAAACACGTAATTGTCTATTTGCTACTAGCTATTGTTTCCTCTTCATGCATCCGCGAAGAAGCTCTCAATGCAGAAGCAGACATATTAAGTTGTATACTACCGGGAGTAGCCATGACAACCAGCCCTATTATTAACAATAATTCCATAACTATCTTTGTCGGTCCGGGAACTGATATTTCAGAACTCAAACCTGAATTTACATTGACTCCAGGAGCTACGATCAGTCCACTTAGCGGCACAGAACGAAATTTCAATACCCCACAGGAATATACTGTCACAGCTGCCGACGGTATTTGGAAAAAAGCATATACAGTATCAGTGATCGACACGGAACTTGCCACGAACTATAACTTCGAAGATACACTGGGCGGAAAGAAGTACTACATATTTGTAGAACGCGAAAGAGATAAGGTCGTCATGGAATGGGCCAGCGGAAATGCGGGTTATGCCATGACCGGAGTAGCCAAAACAGCCGATGATTATCCCACTTTCCAAATAACGGACGGAAAAGCCGGCAAATGCCTCTCCTTAGTGACACGCAGTACCGGATTCTTCGGTCAGCTAGCAGGAATGCCTATTGCGGCAGGAAATCTGTTTATCGGTTCTTTCGATGTGAGTAACGCAATGAGCAATCCACTGAAAGCGACTAAATTCGGCCTTCCTTTCCGGCATGTACCCACTTATCTAGCTGGTTATTATAAATACAAAGCAGGAGATCAGTTTACAGAGGGAGGAAAACCTGTGAACGGGAAACGGGACATCTGTGACATATATGCCATCATGTACGAAACCAGTGAATCTGTTCCCACTCTCGACGGAACGAATGCATTCACCAGTCCGAACCTGATTTCAACAGCACGGATTAATAATGCCAAAGAAACGAACGAATGGACTTACTTTAAACTTCCTTTCATCACTCTCCCCGGAAAATTCATTGATAAGGAGAAGCTAAGGGATGGGAAATATAATATAGCCATTGTGTTTACCTCAAGTCTGGAAGGAGATCATTTTAACGGAGCAATCGGAAGTACATTACTGATCGACGAGGCCGAGTTAATCTATCACTCGGAAAATTAGCGGGATTTCGATGAAGGATTTTCCATAACAATACCTCATAATACACTCAAGCAATGTACCCACACAAAACGTGCACATTATCAAACGAACGGAATTAAATAACTTTATAACAACCATAATGATGAAAATCTATCCGTATATATTCAGTTTATTAGCCTGTATAGGAATAGCTCTCCCCGGCTATTCACAGGTAGACCGAAATGAAACGCTGATCCGTTCCGCCCTTCACGGACTGGAATATGAAATCAAAGCAGGTTTCAGCATTGGCGGCACAGCCCCGCTTCCCCTTCCGGTAGAAATCCGTTCGATTGACGGATATAACCCGACACTGGCCATCAGCATAGGGGGCGAAGTAACCAAATGGATTGCCGTTCAGAACAAACTCGGAATCATAGTCGGACTCCGGCTCGAAAACAAAGCAATGACCACCGAAGCCACCGTAAAAAATTACAATATGGAAATTCTCGGACAAGGAGGTGAAAGAATCAGCGGAGTATGGACGGGCGGAGTGAAAACCAAAGTACATACCGCCGGACTGACTATACCTCTAATGGCTACCTACAAACTAAGTAACCGATGGAACATCAAAGCCGGACCTTATTTCTCGTATCTGCTTTCAAGAGAATTTTCAGGTCATGTGTACGAAGGATATTTGCGGGAAGATGATCCCACCGGTCCGAAAGTAGAATTTACCGACGGCAAAATTGCAACCTACGATTTCTCGGACGACTTGAGACATTTCCAGTGGGGATTACAGGTGGGAGCCGGATGGCGAGCTTTCAAGCACCTCAATGTGTATGCTGATCTCACCTGGGGATTGAACGATATATTTAAAAGCAATTTTAATACAATCACTTTTGCAATGTATCCTATCTATTTGAATATAGGTTTTGGGTACGCATTTTAAGTCTCACCACAGATTACACAGATTAACACAGATTATTTATAAGTCATAGACTATCAATATAAATAATCTGTGTTAATCTGTGTAATCTGTGGTGAATAAGGAATTAATTTCCACCAGACTCCGCCACCTGTTTCACTCCGGAATAGGTCACTTTTACAGTCTGTTGCAATGTAGGCACTTTCACGTTAATGGTCATGTCTGCATTTCCATCTTCTACCGTTCCCGTAACAGTTACAGGACAGGTACCCAAAGCAGCGGCATTTCCCTCAAACGTAAGGTCTTGCTGTCCGGTAAATGTAGACACCCCTTCCCCCTTCTTCACTTCGCACTTATCAACAACAATATCTCCAAATTTCAGGATCTGTTGGTTGATAAACAGTTCAAACTCCTTCAATTCAATCTTCACTTCCGTATTGCTGACTTGCGAGAGAGTGATAAACTTCTCTATTCCATCTCCTATGACAATTTCCTGGTCAGAACCATCCGGTATCATGGATATATCCAGATTTCCCCAATACGTTCCGACTACATCCGGAGCCGTTATCGCAGCTTCCTCTTCAGGAGGATTCCCATTATTCTTGTTATCACTGTCGTCATCGTCACTGCTACAAGCAGCAAAGAAAGTAAGAGAGCAGACCAATGCCAATAAATACAATAGATTCTTTTTCATACGTCTTTGGTTTAGTTATTATAATAAATTTCGTCCCTTATAAACTAAAAAGAAGAAAAAAGGTTCAATATGCTTCCTTTTTCGAAGATATTTCGAGTTCACAACTTTCTTATCGAAAACTTTGTTATATTTGCATATAGTAATTTTAAAAAAGCCACAACTATGTTTAATTCATTTGGCAATATCTTTCGGCTCACAAGTTTCGGTGAGTCTCATGGAAAAGGAGTTGGAGGAGTGATTGACGGATTTCCGGCAGGAATTGTCATCGACGAAGAATTTGTACAACAAGAACTTAATCGCCGCCGTCCGGGACAATCCATTCTTACCACTGCACGTAAAGAAGCTGATAAAGTTGAGTTTCTTTCAGGCATTTTTGAAGGGAAATCCACCGGATGCCCTATTGGTTTTATCGTTTGGAATGAAAACCAACACTCCAATGACTACAACAATCTGAAAAATGTATATCGTCCTTCACACGCTGATTACACGTACACAGTGAAATACGGAATCCGTGACCACCGTGGCGGCGGACGTTCTTCCGCACGCGAAACGATTTCGCGCGTGGTAGCCGGCGCATTGGCTAAGTTAGCACTTCGTCAACTGGGTATCAATATCACTGCCTATACTTCGCAGGTAGGTCCTATCAAATTGGAGGGTACTTACTCGGATTACGATCTTGATTTGATAGAAACAAACGATGTACGTTGTCCGGACCCGGAAAAAGCAAAAGAAATGGCAGACCTTATATATAAGGTGAAAGGAGAAGGCGACACCATCGGTGGCACACTGACCTGCGTCATCAAAGGATGCCCCATCGGACTTGGACAACCTGTTTTCGGTAAACTTCACGCTGCCTTGGGCAACGCCATGTTAAGTATCAACGCTGCCAAAGCATTTGAATACGGCGAAGGATTCAAGGGATTGAAAATGAAAGGTTCCGAACAGAACGATGTTTTCTATAATAACAACGGACGCATCGAGACACATACCAACCACTCCGGAGGTATCCAGGGAGGATTGAGTAATGGTCAGGATATTTATTTCCGTGTAGTATTCAAACCGATTGCAACGTTGCTGATGGAACAGGAAACCGTCAACATTGATGGTATCGACACCACCCTGAAAGCACGCGGACGCCATGACGCTTGTGTACTGCCCCGTGCCGTGCCTATCGTGGAAGCAATGGCCGCCATGACTATACTTGATTATTACTTACTGGATAAAACGACGCAACTGTAATGAACGAAATTCAGAAATACATAATAGCGCACGAACCGGAAATGATGAATGACCTGTTCAGCCTCATCCGCATCCCCAGTATCAGTGCTCTGCCGGAGCATCACGATGATATGCTGGCTTGTGCGGAACGCTGGGCGCAGTTGTTACTTGAAGCCGGAGCAGATGAAGCATTGGTGATGCCCTCAAAGGGTAATCCGATTGTTTTCGCTCAAAAGATGGTCGATCCGGACGCAAAGACTGTATTGGTTTATGCTCATTACGATGTAATGCCGGCCGAACCGCTGGAGCTTTGGAAAAGCCAGCCGTTCGAACCGGAAATACGGGACGGATATATTTGGGCGCGTGGAGCAGATGACAACAAAGGACAATCATTCATCCAGGTAAAGGCGTTCGAGTATCTGCTTAAAAACGATTTGCTGAAGAATAATGTAAAATTCATCTTCGAAGGTGAAGAAGAAATAGGCTCACCCAGCCTGGAGGCTTTCTGCGAAGAACACAAAGAGTTACTGAAAGCAGATGTCATCCTTGTCTCGGATACGAGTATGCTGGGAGCTGAACTTCCGTCTTTAACAACCGGTCTTCGCGGACTGGCTTATTGGGAAATAGAAGTGACCGGACCGAACCGGGACTTACATTCCGGACATTTCGGCGGTGCGGTGGCTAATCCCATCAACACACTTTGCCAGATTATCAGCAAGGTGACGGATGCTGACGGACGGATTACCGTTCCCGGATTCTATGACGATGTGGAAGAAGTTCCGCAAGCCGAACGGGAAATGATTGCGCATATTCCTTTTGACGAAAAGAAATACAAAGAAGCAATCGGCGTAAAAGAGCTTTTCGGAGAAAAAGGATACAGCACATTGGAACGTAACAGCTGTCGTCCGTCTTTTGACGTATGTGGCATTTGGGGCGGATATACGGGAGAAGGTTCTAAAACCGTACTTCCTTCAAAGGCGTATGCCAAAGTTTCCTGCCGGTTAGTTCCGCATCAGGATCATCATAAGATTTCGCAGATGTTTGCAGAGTATATTTCAAGCATTGCTCCGGAAACTGTTCAGGTGAAAGTAACTCCGATGCATGGAGGACAAGGATACGTATGCCCGATTTCGCTTTCTGCTTATCAGGCTGCCGAAAAAGGCTTTGAAATTGCTTTCGGAAAGAAACCGCTGGCAGTACGCCGTGGTGGTAGTATTCCTATCATTTCTACTTTTGAACAAGTATTGGGAATCAAAACTGTATTGATGGGATTCGGTTTGGAATCAGACGCCATCCATTCACCAAACGAAAACTTTTCACTGGATATTTTCCGTAAAGGGATAGAGGCAGTCATTGAATTTCATCAAGAATACGCCAGACGATAAAGCGGACAGACAAAAAGTCTAATTATAAACGGTATATAAAAAAGAGCGATGGACAAGTGTTTGATTACAAACCTGTCCACCGCTCTTTTTATATATTTACAGATACCAACAAATTACATGACCGGAGTCTGGAAAAGGAAAGTAAACGATTGACTGTCTTTCAAATCCTTCACTGCATCACCTGCATAAATCTCTCCCTTTGTCAGAGACAATTTCTTAATCCCTGCTTTCGGACTAAAATCTATTTTCTTCAAGTCCAGCCAAAACATATTCGGTGTCAAAGTAGATTCGAAATAATACACTTTATTCTTCTGATCGGAAACGGAACGCCAACGGGTAGAAGAAATATAAGGCTTCTCCGGCGTGTTAATACCAAATGGTACAGAAACATTACGCATCACACTCAATACACTGGGAACTGCAATTTTTGCATCAGCAGTTTGCGGAATGGCATGAATGTAGAAAGAAGCCCTGACAAAGCGGTCACTCGCACGATTTGTTCCCGGTAGCATCTGTAAGCCACCAATTTCTTTCCAATAATCATTAATAGCCAATTGATAGTCATATCGGGGAGAATTTGTCATCACCCGGTATTCTTTCCCTTCGTGAATACTTAATTTTCCATCCAAATATTCCAATACAGCCGTATTCCCAGTTTCATCGGTTATAGCCAGATGCAAGGTAGATTCCGGTCCCCCATTCGGCATACGGGGAGCATCAATCCGGAAAGTCTCTTTTTTCAGTTCATCCACGGCTTCGCGTACCGTAGCAAAGTTATCAAGCACATACTGTGTCCAAATGCTGATTCCCATTGCCGGGCGGGTATCACCGGGAAGAGAGTAAATAGATTCCGGTAAGAAAAGCAGACTCGCCACCAATCCTTTCTCGTTCATTCCATCGCAAGTACCAATATCATATCCTGTGGCAATTACACTTCCGTATTTGGCAGTCCAGTTCACCGTTTTATCCTTGTTATGTCCCGCACGCTGAATACCACGTGGAAACACATAGATATTCGTCATGATATCTTCTTTCCAGTCCATGGTACGCCCCGTTATCACCATCTGGTCAGGACCTATGTATACTGCACGCGTACATGCTTCCACAGGCTGTATACTCCCCAAAGAGACGGCAACCAACACCAATGCAACTCCTGCTAATTGTTTCTTCATATTCTTTCTTTTTAAATAATTGATACTCTTATTTATAAATAACAAATATGACACGATTATTGCCTACAAGAAAGATGATTTTAATGAAAAAAAAGAATTTATTCAGTGAATGAGGAAGTTTTTGGTTTTCGATGCATGACAGTTATCATCGCAGAACTCATTTCTAGCGATAGATATTAAATAAATGAAAAGGATATGCATAAAGTATTACGCGGAGGCAGTTATTACACCTTCGAGAAATACTGTAAAGTCACCAGCCGTTATGGAGTGACCCCACAACGGTGGGATATTGATTACGGGTTGCGGTTAGTAGTGTCTCTCTAACTTATGTATAAATGTTAAGTCGGCTTATTAATCGGCCAATCTATAAAGCTCATATCCTCCCAATGCCAGTATGTAGGGCAGATTATAAATTACATCAGCATCCTTCTCTACCTCCTCGGGATACTTTTGTAGTAATTCGCTGAAAGGCATAATAAGAGGATGTTGCAAAAATACCTTATCCTTCACCTTAGCACGTCTCCAGCCGGCCACCGTACGCTCGGCATTCCATCGGTACTTCTCCATGCGTACTAACAGATACAAAACTTGAGCTGGCAGATCTTCATTGAACATAGATTCGGATATGTGTGCCGGTGAGTGGTCACTCCGTCTGATGCCGTAGCCCAGTGTGCGACAAAATACACTATAGGCATCCAGCTGATAGCGATTAGCCCAACGTAGTGGTTCGCTTAGTTTATTCCACAAATACTGCGCCTGGTGGTTCATCAAAATAAAGTCGGCAGAATGGTTACCATAGGATTCATACATCTTCTTCAATACCTCTTTTTGTTTGAGGCTTTCATCAGCATAACAACAATCGTATAAGTAGTTCACATACAAAGCCAGTTTATCTTGCAAGATGTTTTTCTTTATTCCCCTGTCTACCATACCAAACACCTTGACATAGCGATAGCGTCCCTTCTCGTCGTCCACCATCGACGACAAATCATTATTAAACTCCTGACGGATTAGCACACGACACTGATACTGATAAACTTCATGTGGTAAGTTGAGTCCTAATGAAAGACTCAAATCAGGATCATGCACACAAATGGCCACTGTAAGCATACAATGCTTATTTTGTGCCCACTGCTGCAGGCGGGTACGCATAGCAGTACTGCAAATATCATCATGGCAATATTCCACCTCAATATCATCTATTTGGCTCTCTATATAGGGGAATTGAGCTTTGAAGTAGTCTTTCTGTGCCTCCATCTCGCGATCCACTAAAGTGATACGGGTACGTATACGTTCATCTGCAGGCAGACGGTCATCATAATTGGCATAATGGCAGATACGCAATGCTTCGAGTAGCAACGAACGTCCCACTCGGTTGAATCCCACGATAACCAGATGCACATAGTCTTGACTGGTAGCACTCCAACTTCCATCAGGTTGTTGTGTAATGCTTATGGGGCGATAATCCAGCGGATCATAACGCCTTTCACAATCAGCTCCATAAAGGCTCCATAGCTGCCGGGCCAAGTTTTCATGGAGATTAAAGGGCCGAAAGAAAATATTAGGCTTGCCTTCTATACAAAAGACTTCGGGCGGCAGATTCATTTTCTGTATGTTAGAATACGAAGGGATGCTATCAAACTGTACATACACAGGCATCATCTTACCATCATAACATTTACCACGCAGAGTACTTACCAAGTGCACAATAGCTATATTTTTAGCATCGCGCCCGTAACGTTCTTCATCACCCAGCACATATACTTCAATAGCACTCTCTATGTTCAACCGCTGAAGTTCTTCGATCGACTCAATGTTGCCAAAGTAAACAAGCACTTGTCGCTCAACTTCAACAGGCAGGGCCGACTGTATACGATGCCGCACCGTTGCCGACTCCATACCGCTCATCAGCAAAATACGTGCCGAAGGACATTCGTCATACAGTTCACGTATCATATTGATAGACAATTCGTTGAATCCGATCAGTACATAATGATTTTTTATATTACGGTAGGTCATTCGCCCCGCGTATACCACTCCCACACGCCGCTCTATAATATTAGAGATAGTAGAGATGAGCACACCGCCCAGTAAAACGGATCCCGAAATGCTGATAAGCCCCACTAATATCCTGTTAGGCCAGGCAGTCTCTTCTATTTGGTTACCGGGATCGACAAAGTTGTTGTACACTGCCCAGAGCCTTTCTCCCCATTCCTCGTGTCCATGCAATTGGATGGAAAAGAGCATCGCGATAATAAAAAAGATAGCCAGCGCCGTAGCAATGGTAACGAGTAGCAAGGTGAGCTGTGACTTGATACCGCCCGAAATGGTGCGATCTATATACTCTTGCGAGAATATCTTCTTGTAGTAGTTTGCAAAACGGTTCATAGTAGTCCATATAGATTTATGTACAAATATAGTGTATTTTTCTATAAATCAAGTAGTTTTCCACTAAACTATTTCAGCCATACACTTTACCTTGTTACTGTGCGGAAAATTAGAAATTCTTCCGGAAAGTACATCCATTTCTCCATTCCGAACACCCGTAAGCAGTCTTCCCTTTAATGATGGTTCCTTTACCACAAAGTGGACAGGGTTGACCTACAAACGCATCTACCTCACCTGCCGCAGAAGGAGTTGAAGCTGCCATGGCCACCGGAGCAGGAGAACCGGGCGAATCAGTCTTCACTTCATTCGTCGTTTTTTCCGCTTTTGGTTTCTTTTCTTTCGGTGTACTCGGTTTTCGTTCACGCTTTTTAGGTTCTTTCTTCTCTTTCTCTTCGGCTTTTGCAGCAACTGCGTCCTGAATAGTTATGCGTCGATTCGTATTATCAGAAAGTACACTCATTACGATCTCTGAAACCATCTGCTTTAGTTCTTCGAGGAACTGGCGGGCATCGTATGTTTTCTTTTCAATCTCACGCAACTTCTTTTCCCAAATACCTGTCAATTCTGCCGATTTCAATAATTCTTCGTGAATAAGCTGCACCAACTCCACTCCTGTCGGGGTGGCAATCAGGTTCTTTCTTTCCTTACGGATATAATTTCGCTTGAACAACGTCTCAATGATTGCAGCACGGGTAGACGGACGACCGATACCATTCTCTTTCAAAGCATCGCGAAGTTCATCATTGTCCACCAGTTTTCCGGCTGTTTCCATTGCACGAAGCAAGGTTGCTTCAGTATAAGGTCTGGGCGGCTGTGTCCATTTTTCATTCAGGTCCGGAATATGAGGACCACTTTCACCCTTCACAAAAGCAGGAAGTACATTTTCATCCTCTTCCTCTTTTTCTTCAGTAGGGTCTTTTACTTCCTTGGCAAACACGACACGCCATCCCGGTTCCAGAATTTGTTTTCCGGTTACCCGAAACTCTATCTTATCCACTTCTCCCATTACGGTGGTAGTAGAAATTTTACAGTCCGGATAGAACACGGCTATAAAACGACGGGCTATCAAGTCGTAGACACGACGTTCCATATCCGTCAAGTTTTGAGCATAGACTCCGGTTGGGATAATGGCATGGTGATCCGTCACTTTCGAGTTGTCAAATACCTTTTTTGATTTAAGAAGTGTAGTGCCAGCTAACGGAGCTGTCAAGACTTCGTAATCACGGAGTCCTTTCAGGATAGCAGGACATTTCGGATAAATATCATCGCTCAAGAAAGTGGTATCCACACGCGGATAGGTCGCCACTTTCTTCTCATAAAGAGACTGGATCAGTTTCAGTGTTTCATCGGCTGAATAAGCGAATTTCTTGTTACATTCTACCTGAAGGGAAGTCAAATCGAACAAACGTGGAGCGTATTCCTTCCCGTCTTTCTTGCCGACATTGGTGACTACAAAAGGTAGGTCTTTAATACGTTCTACCAATGCTTCTCCTTCTTCCCGGTTGGCAATAGGGTCGATGCCCGGGTTATCTATTTTCTTTTTTCCGCCGTTCTTTTCCTCTTCCGCGGCAATTTCTTCATCACTTTTGCGAATGAGTGCAGAGAAAGTGGTATTACGATAGTTTGTTTTCAGTTCCCAATATTGTTTGGGTTCAAAATTGGCTATCTCCAATTGACGGTTGACAATCAATGCCAGCGTCGGTGTCTGTACACGACCGATAGAGAGCACCTGTTTGTTTTGACCGTATTTAAGGGTATAAAGACGGGTAGCGTTCATTCCCAACAGCCAGTCACCCATCGCACGGGAAAGACCGGCTTCGTAAAGTGATTGAAATTCAGCTTGGTCTTTCAGTTTCGAGAATCCTTCACGAATAGCTTCTTCCGTCAACGAAGAAATCCACAGGCGCTTCACCGGACAGCGTGCGCCAGCTTTTTGCATCACCCAGCGCTGAATCAATTCTCCCTCCTGCCCGGCATCACCGCAATTGATGATTTCATCCGCATTCTGCATCAGCCACTCTATCACATGAAACTGCTTCTCAATACCCGGATCATGCCCAATCAGCTTGATACCGAAACGTGGCGGAATCATCGGCAGACTGCTCAAGCTCCATGATTTCCAGTTAGGGGTGTATTCATGTGGCTCCTTCAGGGTACAAAGATGCCCGAATGTCCAGGTCACCTGGTATCCGTTTCCTTCTATATATCCTTCTTTTCTGGTATGAGCGCCGAGTACTTCGGCTATATCACGTGCTACAGACGGCTTTTCGGCTATGCAAACTATCATTTTTTCTCTTCTTGTTTTTAAACTATCAATTTGCAAAGTTACACGAATATTTGTCTAAAAGAACAATATCCCACAAAATATGTTACCTTTGCAAGAGTAGAATTCTTATAACAAAGAACAAGTATGATTGATTTAAACCGCAAATTGCCCATCGGAATACAAACTTTCGAGAAAATCCGCAAAGGAAATTATCTGTATGTAGATAAAACCGCCCTTGTCGGAAAAATGGTGTCCACAAGCATCCCCTATTTCCTTAGCCGTCCCCGACGTTTCGGAAAAAGCCTGCTGATTTCCACTTTCGAGGCTTACTTTCTGGGACGCAAGGACTTATTCGAAGGACTAGCCATCTCACAAATGGAAGTTGACTGGCAAGTCTATCCGGTTTTTCATATTGACTTGAATGCACGCAAGTATGATTCTCCGGCAGATCTGATAGCGATGCTCAACCAACATCTGGAAAAATGGGAAGCAATCTACGGAACCGAAAAGCAAGATCGACAACCGGAAGAACGATTCGCCTATATTATAGAACGCGCATGTGTGCAAACCGGAAAGCAAGTAGTCGTATTAGTAGACGAATATGACAAACCTCTTTTGCAAGCTCTGGATAATCTGCCCTTGTTTGAAGAATACCGCAAAATGCTAAAAGCATTCTATGGAGTATTGAAAAGTGCTGACCGCTATCTGCGTTTCGTATTTCTGACAGGTGTTACCAAATTCTCACAAGTCAGTGTATTCAGTGATTTGAATCAACTGAATGATATCAGCATGAAACCGCCTTATGCCACCATTTGCGGCATCACCAAGCAGGAACTGATAGATACATTCACTCCGGAATTGGATAAGCTGACCTCATACAACCGGATGACACCAGAAGATACAATCCATAAGATGACCTCACTTTACGACGGGTATCATTTCTGTGAATATGCAGAAGGCATGTTCAATCCGTTCAGTGTATTAAATGTGTTCGATGGATATAAATTTGAGAATTACTGGTTTCAGACAGGCACTCCTACTTTCCTTGTCAAGATGCTGATGGATAGCAACTATGACCTGCGAACGCTCATTGACGGAGTGGAAGCAAACGCAGCGTCATTCAACGAGTACCGGGCAGAAAGCAGGAATCCTATTCCGCTGATTTATCAAAGCGGGTATCTGACGATTAAAGAATACGACCCTCGTTTCAAGACTTATCAACTTGCTTTTCCCAATGATGAAGTGAGATATGGCTTTATGAATTTCCTTCTGCCATTCTACTCTAATATTCCCGATAATGAGCAAGATTTCTATATTGGCAAATTTGTCCATGAGTTGGAAAGTGGCAATATCAATGCTTTTCTAACCCGCCTTCAAGCCTTCTTTGCCGATATACCTTACGAACTGAATGACCAGACAGAGCGGCATTACCAGACTGTTTTCTATCTGATATTCAAACTCATGGGACAGTTCACACAAGCAGAAGTACGCAGTGCAAAAGGACGGGCTGATGCAGTTGTCAAAACACCGAAGTATATTTATGTATTCGAATTCAAACTAAATGGCACAGCCGAGCAAGCATTACAGCAAATCGAAGATAAAGGGTATCTTATCCCTTATCAGGCAGATGAACGGGAAGTCAAAAAGGTTGGAGTAGAATTCAGTACTGACACACGAAATGTCAGTCGATGGCTACCCGAGGAATAAGAGAGTATAATTACTTCTTCCTCATATTTATCTACAAATGATTCATATTAAACCTCCCAACACTTCCACCCTTTGTTGGCACAGATATACACAATGTACGAACGAACATGGTAATTGGGGAATTTTCTTTTTGTATCTGCGGCATAACCTTTCACTTGCTCTACGTGTTCTGCCAGCGGTTCGGTGAGCGCAAGCATACGGTCGGCATCTTTGGAACGATAGTATTTAAATTCCACCACGCGATCGTCCGTGTAATAATCCGTGCCGGGGATGCCGATCATTTCAAAATCCGAACGACCGACGGAGTTATTTTGTTCGATGGCAAAAGTGTAACAATGGCTCAAATAGCGGGAGACAAGCTCGTAGAAAGAACAACGGATAAAGTTCTCGTTGATCTTATCGAAAACCTGTGCGGGGAATTGTCCCAGATATTGCTCGAAATAGTTCTGCACAAGGGGTTCAAAACTACGATTGGAATCATAAAGTTCATAAACCGGGACGTAACGACTGGCGTTACCTTCGATCTTGTTCAGTTGGTTGTAATAATCCATGTAGATGCTACGCATGGTCATGTTGGGGAGCACCATGCGGTATGCACTCTTCAAGGTAGTCATACCTAAGTAGAACAGGCTGACGGGATAGAATTCTTTCTCAAAAAATTTCTTCTTGTTGAATTTGCCGGACAGATCTCTGACGTTGTATGACAATTCACCGCCTATCACCAGGGCATCGAGCATCTCTTTGGCGTTGTTCTGCGAAAGAGTCAGGCGGCGAATCCAGTTGATGTCCGTACGCAGGTTTTCATCGATCAGTTCGGAGGGAATACTTCCGGCATTAGCGGCAAATTTCTTAAAAAAATAAGTTAAGATAGTGGAGTTAAAAAGACGTTCACCGACAGGGCTAAAACGATAACCGTCGTAGTTGTTCACAATAAGCTGCCAGATTTCATCGAAACGTTCTTCGCTTGCACCGGGAGCATATTTATCAAGTACATAGCGCAAGTATGTTTTCGTTTCTTCATAGGTGAAGCCGAGCATATTCAAAAAAACGGGTTTGAATGTGAGGATTTCCGCAATGTTGTACCCGCTGGTCAGGTCGTCCATGATGACAGGCAATACGCCTGTGCAGAAACAAGTGCGAATCGTGCCTTCGCCGATACCCGCTTTGATAACTTTAAAAAAGGTGAGAAGAAAACTATCACTAGTGGTTACTTCCTCATAAAGTGAGTCATTATAGGAAGTAAGCAGTTGATTGGTGAAGTTATCGTATTCGTCAATCAATATATATGCTTTAGGCAATCCATGTGAGCTGATATAACCCAAAAGTTCCTCCAACATCTGCACAGCATTTCCTCGAGTTGTAAACTGAAAATCACCAAACAGGTCTCGGTTATGTTCTACCGTAACTTCCACGGGTCCACAATTCAGGTCATTGAAGTTCTGTACCACCCCTTCCATATCATCCGCCATCACCATAGCCGAGAAGTCATAACGAATCACCAAATATTGATTATGTTCTTCCGTAGGATGTTCGCCAATCCAGGTGCCGCCAAAAAGTTCTTCAAAACGATTCGCTTTCGTACGGTCGTAGTAGTGGGCCAACATGGAGATGAGCAGACTTTTCCCGAAACGACGGGGACGGAGAAAGATGGGAGCATTATAGTCTTCAAGCCCCGGAATGTAATTTGTCTTATCAACATAATAAAAGCCACGTTCACGCATTTCTGCGAAGTCGGCCACTGCGTATGGAATCGTTATTCTTGCCATAATCGTTGATCTTTTCTTTCGGTAAAGACAAAAGTACTAATAAATTAGTACCATAAAAAAGATAATGCGAAAAAGATAAATAAATACCAAGCTCAATTATGGCTATATACATAAGTCTTTGATGAAAAAGAGGGCAAAACAGAGAAAAAGATCAAAGTTATGCATTTAGCATGTATAGCCCTATACACGAAGGCTGCACAACTCTATACATGATGCGTGTATAGAGCTATGCAGCCTCTCTGCATAAACCTGGCGGGACATTGCTCCGCCAGGCCAAGAGAACATTTATGCCGCAGGATCGGGCGCCTCTCCTCCGCCGCCTTCGCTACCACCGGAACCGGAGCCGCCTCCTGCATCGGGTTTCGTGCCGACGTAGAAAGTAGCGATAGCGGTTCGGGGTGTCTTCAGGAGCGTGCTTCCTGCATACTGTGTAGTGACGGTGAGGGTATATTCGCCATCGGCCAGACCGGCAGGAACAATGAATGTGAGTTGTGACGGGTTGTTGACGGCCAACATATTGAGGTCGACAGGTGTGGTTTGTTCTTTGCTGTCGGTGATAGTGATGCCGACGGAAGAATCCGTACCTGCAATTTTCAACATACGGCCATTGACTGTGAACGGACGGCCTGCAGTGGCGGTGGCAGGTGAGAATCCGGCAACGTACATCACGCTTTGGCGTTCGCCCAAAATACTGATAGAGGTTTGGGCGATAGCTTCACGCAGTTCTTTGTCTTGGGTGAAGGAGACGTAGACGGAGTTCTTCTCGGGATTCCATTTTCCGCCATCGATAACACCGCGGAGTTGCGCTACGGCGTGGTAAAGACCGGTGTTGACACTATATCCGCTAAGGATGAGATCGCTCACAACACGGTTGTAGAGCTTCACGACGTGCTCGATGGTTTCGGGACGGAGCCCGGTGTCTTCCTTGTGCATCTCGTCGAGGATGTCCTTCAACGAAAGATTACCGGACGATTCGAGCTGACCGATCTTATCGTCTTTGTTGTCGACGGTTACAGTGTTGTCGACTAACCAGATTTTCAATACATTCTTCATTATGATGTTGTTTCTACTTGGTTTTATGAATATTATTAAACGAAAAAATAAAGAATATCAATAAAAAGTTTACCGGATTGAGGCAGTCCGAAAAGATATTGTTTGCTATCATTTAACTCTGTCATTCAGAGCTAAGCGAAGAATCTACTCTTTCGAATATACAAAGAAAAGATTCTTTACTACATTCTGAATGACAGAATGATATACTTATCAGACTTACAGGGCAACCTCTTCCTTATTTTATTCCCTTACCAGTCTTTGCGGAAAGCATAAAATTGCGTCGCAACTCGAGCTTCTTGTACAGCTGCACTATATTTAGGATAATTCCCATCATTATTGTCATGGAAGCACATCAAAAGATTCTTAAATCCATCAACAACCATCGTTTCTAAATTATACTGCCTATAAGGAATGTTTTCTACAACCGCAACTTTTCCAAGTCCTTCGTCTATAGTGATTACTCTAGCTTTTGCCTGCAATTCTTCAAAAAATCCCATGTCTTCTGGGGTCCGTTCTTTAATATAAAGCGCAATTCCACCATAACGTTCTTTCGTCATCCCTGCAATGGGTTTGCGTTCCGAACCATCCGCCCAAGGATTTACCGGAGAATCCCAGATTACATTCCAAGCCAAGTCAATATAATCGCCCACTACAATGCCCTCTTGTTCTTTATTCATTGTGGCTGTAGTACCGCCATCATCTGCAAGAGTGAGCATTATATCCGGCATTGCTTCACGCAGAGCCTTGATTAATTTCGGATACGAAGTTTCATTGACAGTCGGTGCTTCGGCCTTGTCATATCCGGCTCCCTCATCACGCAAATGAATACCATCCAACTGAAACAGTTCTACAGCTACCTTAACTTGAGCCACAAAATCAATTATTTGAGGATCTGTCAAATTAGCGAAGCCTATTCCCGTTCCACCTCCTTCGATAGAAAGACACACTTTCAGACCATTCCGCCTCAACGGTTGAATGTACTGAACATTGTGCTTCAGCACATATTCCATATCTGGTGTATACTTCAAAATTACTCTCCGAGAGGAAGCATCATATCCCAAAAGGGCTTTGCGCACATTTACAATATCAACAACAGGTACATTTTCATAAATCGTTTCTCTGTCTCTACGAGATCTCAGATACTCTAGTTTAGCTGTAGTTTTGTCAGCTATCAAAGGATTCATCACTTCCGTATCAATATACGCTACTACTTTATAATCTTTTTTAGTTCTATCCTGATATTCCTCATCTCGTTCCGTGATAGAATAGAAAAGCTTATATTGATTGCCATCCTCGTCCATCGCTACCAATGGTAACAGATATTGAGACCCAGCCATTGAAGCATCAACAGTCATTCTTGATAAGGCAAAGCTTACCCGCGTCGATTTCCGTTCGCCTTTAGCTATCGTTACTTTTCCCTCGTTGGTAATAGTTAACTTATCTCCCGGTTCTTCTATCACGTTTTCTATAAATATATTATAATACTTTGCTGGCAAAGCTTTCAACTCCTCGTTACTTAAAGGAATATTCAAACCTATGGTAAAAGTCATGTCGTGCTCCGCCGGTTTCGCCAATTCCACATATAGTTCATCACCTGTCTGTACCACAAAGTCACGGAAGATAAGTCCACTTCCCGGTGCTGAAGCACTTTGCAAGGAAGCGGCTTCAACAACTTCTTCCGGTGACTGTGTAGATTTGTCATGCGCAACGCTTGGGTTCACCAATGCAGCCTCTTCCTCGCAGGCTCCCATTGCCACTGCTAGCAACGCACACAAAGATATATTTCGTATTATTCGTTTCATATATAGATTATTTAAAAAGTTCTACACACTTATTCCTGATTCACTTTCGGTACTTCGATTCCGCTCGGCCACAATTCCGCATCGGTTTTACTGTACATTTCGAGATGGTCACTACCTTTCCAGTAAGGTACTACCTTCGCATCGTTCCCATGCCCGGTTCGGTCTGCCACGACAGTGCCTGTCCCTTCGTCGAACTTCCAATAAGCACACAAAGCCGGTTCGGTTGTCGGGTTAGAGATTTCATACATATTCTGATAAATCTGTTCTTGTGTACGGGCTACATTCCAAATGCGAGCTTCACATATCTCACCATCAAACTGGCGGCTTATATCGTGCGACTCTCCATAAGAACGCCCAAAATAGAAGTTAAAATCACCCCCATTCCCAAATTCATCATCAGGTAACTTATCTCCCAAACTGATACTAGTCAAGTCACTTTTACCATGACTGGTACTTATACTTTGTAATTGTCCGTTTACATAGAAAGCAATAGTCGCAGTAGCTATATCCCATGTCAATGCCACATGATACCACTCACCTGCCAACAGTAATTTCTGGTTATTGATTTCGGGGAATTTACCAAACGTAGTCTGTGTTTGTAACTGTCGGTTCGGAAATTCTTTATCCCCAATACGCATCAGAAAATACTGTTCAATGCCCATTATAGAGGATATTTCTTGCTGGAAACTGTTCACTCGTATAATAGCTTCCATTGTTACCGCACTCAAGTTATTCACCACATCTGACGTCGAACTTCCTTTATCGAACCCAGGCACAGCAACATAAATATTCTTTAAGTTCATTGCCGTAGTAATGGCACTGGAACGGCGTACCAAATAATACATCGTGCGCGAACCGTCCATTACTCCCACTCCATCGGCTCCTCCAATGGAAAGCGGGCAGAGGTAAGTTACGTCAATCTCCAACTCATCGAGTTTGGAGAATTTAATGCCTACTTCTTCGGAAGTAGTCTTTCCGGCAGGAATCACCACTTCTGTTTTCAACAGCTGATAATATGTTTCAGGCAGCACTTCATAATGCGTGTCGTTCTTTGCATTATATTCACTAGTCAACGAAGCGTCTACCTTCAAGCTGACCTTCACATCATCCCCCGCCGGATAAGACAATTTCACCGCAAAAGTCTTCGTTTGGCTTGTCACCTTACGGTTAAAAGTGAAAGCCTCCGTATTTTTACTGGCAGCCACATTCAAGTATGCCGAATTATCGAACGGTGACTTTTCGCTGTAATCCGTATTATCACAGGCAACCGGCAGAAATAACAAAACTGCGGCTGCAAAGCACTGATAAAGTTTATGTATTCTCATAGCTTACATCGTTTAGTGAGCCGAAGCAGGATTCAGGAATTGAATACCTCCACGGGTCTGTTTATAAATAATATCAGTATCGTAGTAATCGGCAGAGATATTGTAAATAGCAATACCTCCCAATGGTGTTTCCATATTGAGAGCACCGTAAGCAGCACCGGCGATGGCATTGCGCGTCACTCCGTTATAGTCGGTCAATGTACCGTCAGGAGTGACAGCCAACAACAGACGGTCCGGAGCGGCCTTGCCATATCCGGTGGCATAAAATACGGAGGTTTCTATATCATATTCATCGGATGCACCGGAAATATCAAGTACGAAATAGTTGAAAAGGCTGCGCTGCGCTTCCGGCAACAAGGAAGGGGTACCTTCAAAAACTAACAGACACGGTGTCTGTCCCAAAGCATCCAGTAGCGACTTTAACGCCGAGACGTCTACCGCAGAGCCTTCCGAACCGAGGGCAAGCCCGTCAAATGTCCCTGTACGCACTGCCTCAACAGCAGAAGTAATAGAGGTATTCAGTTTATCTTTAGCCGTGCAATCTATATAGTAAAGCACTTTCGTACCATAATCCTCACGTACCAACTTCATATCCTCCCGGTCATATTCGGACAGACGGTCGGCATTACGCATCGTCACTATATCGATACTGTCCGGCAACGCACGGAGAAAGTCCTTCTCACCGGTAGATACTTCCGGAGCATTATCCAACCGGGCATAAACGACAGCATGTTTCGTTGCTTTATATGCGCGAAGATTCTGCGTATATGCCGCATATTCTTGCGGATTCTGTTCCTTAAACCCATTCACCTGACTATCGTGTATTTCCATTTCCGTCCAGTCGTCGCAACTGATGGTGGCAACCGACAGGAAAGTAGTCAGTAGGCATAACTTAAAGATTGATTTATATTTCATAATCTCATTGATTTAAAGGTTCGTTCTAGTTTGAAGATTGACTATTCTCAATGGAATGGTCTTTCTTATCCCACCAAAGTTTAGTTCCTGCGGCATCGGGACCATTCAGCATTTCTACAGCTTGATCGATGTATTTCGGATTTCCCGTATATTCATCTGCAGGGAAAGGCAGACGACGGGGACCGATTGTTACATTCACACTATTATTGGGGTCTTTATTCTCCACGGCAGGCAACAACTTCGGGTAGCCCGTACGACGATGTTCCGCCCATGCTTCCAGCCCCAGCGGGAATATTGCAATCCATTTTTGAGTAATGATACGCTCCAGGTTCCGTTCGAAATACTCCGCTCCAGGTTCCCAGGCAATCGTAATGGTACTTACCGCCGGATGGCTATACTTAATATCAGCCCCGTCCATCGGGTTCACATAGTCTATAGGCTTTTTCTCCGCATCCTTCACATATTGGTCTGCTCCGGTGGCTCCGCCACGCTCTTCGAATGAAAGGGCAATAGCCTTTTCATACAATGCCTGCGCATCGCCTCCCATATTCCAACCACGCAACGCGCCCTCGGCACGAAGGAAAGTCACCTCCGCCGCATTCATCCAGAGATAAGGGTCGGTGCTGGAAATCACCTGCTTTGAGTAAAGGTTAATCATGTCGTCTTTCTTCTGGGTAAATATGCCGATACGTACACCGTAATAATCGTATACATCGACTTTCTCGCCATCCTGATCGACTGTCTGCACACCTTTGACAAACATCTTATCCAAACGCGGATCTTCATAACCTTTCATAATAGAAACTAAATCGGCACTGATACGGTAGTCATTCCAGTTATTAAATAGCAACTCCGAACGGTTCTCCGCCACATGAAGCATGGCGTTGTCCTCATTCGATTCAATCACTCCCGCTTCCACAGCCTTCTGCGCAATACGTTGCGCCTCGGTAGGATTGACATAGCTCATACGCATGGCAATGCGAAGTTGCATGGAATGTACAAACTTACGCCATTTGGAAATATTTCCGTAATACAAGTCTTCCAGTTTGCGGAAAGCCTCGGACGACAGGTCTTTGTTTTCCTCCAACACTTTATCCGCTTCTTCCAGTTCTTTCAGCATCTGTGTATATACCTGCTCCTGCGAATCGTAAGGGACAGCCAGGTCTTCACCCGAATTATCATTATCCATCATCTTCGAATAAGGAATCGGACCATAAATGTCCGTCACACGATGCATGATACACACCCGGAGAATTTTACCAAAAGCTAAAGCCACAGGGTCATCCGTCTTGTTCATCATATCGCGGTACTGCGGGTACATGTCTTTAATCGGATCGGCAAACGGGGATTTGAGCCATCCCTGTTCGGGATTGAAAGTAGAGAATTTCATCACCCAAGTGTCTACAATTCCTTCCAGATAACCACCGTATGCTCCTCCTGCCATGGCATCCATAAACTGGTAAAGGTGTTCACGTGTAGGAATCACCAATCCCTGCATTCCTTTGAGCGTAGCACCTACAATATGATTCTCACGCTGCATTTCTTCTCCGTCCGCTTCGTACATACTCCGGTTGATGTCGCTGTCGAAACAACCGCCCAACGGAAGCAGAAATAATGAAAGGATCATTATCAGAAGAATGTTATATATTCGTTTCATGTCCATCATAGTATTTAGAAGTTAATCTTTATGTTAAATCCTATATTCCGGGTACTCGGCATCATGAAGTAGTCGATTCCCTGATAATAGTTGTTCGTAGTAGCTACTGCTTCAGGATCGAAAGGAGCTTTACAGTAGATCATCCAGAGATTTCTGCCCACAAGGGATACATTGATATCACAGACATTGCCCAGCCAGCGGCGCGGAACGGTGTAACCGATATGTGCCTCCTGCAGACGCAGGTTGGTAGCACTATAAGTATAGTAGGTAGGCAATCCGCTCTGCGATGCTACCACTTCATAGAAGCTTTGCGGATTCACGCGGCTACGGCCGTTTATCCATACTCCTCCGGCATCACGCGCGGCAGCAGATGTTTCAGATACTCCGTAGAGATCAAGATAAGCCTGTGTTGCCGAATAAACGATTCCGCCCAAACGGGCTGTCAACAAGAAACCGGCATTGATACCTTTATAAGAGAAGCTATTATTCCAGGCTAAATTTGCCTTAGGAAGTACGCTTCCCAACTTTATGTCACCGGCATTGTCGATGGCTGTCACATTGCCGCTATCGTCAATCAGGATATTACCGTTAATATCACGCTTCAAATCGGCATGGGTATAAAGATCGCCCAGCGTACCACCTTCCTTCAGGATAAATTTCGCCTTTCCGAATCCGCGACCTTCATCGGTTTTGAGTTCCAGTTTATCGACGTTGTAAGTTTTGCCCGTTTCCGGGTGAACATAATCCTTCACTAGTTCGACGATTTCATTCTTGTTGGCCGAGAAAGTAAAGCTGCTGTCCCAGCCGAAATCTCCCCAACGATGCCCATAAGACAACATAGCCTCGAAACCATAGTTGCGTACATATCCGGTCTGTACATACAATTTGTCATATCCTGACGAAACAGGAAGCCGAGGATCAAATGTCTGATTATAAGTATTGGCGTAATAGAAAGATCCGCTCAATTTGAAATCTTTAAACAGGGTTGCATCCAGACCTACTTCCCATGAGTCAGTACGCTCGGGGTATAGTTTACCAATGGGATAATTCGTCTGCGATTTCCAGTCCTGCTTATTGGCATCATACGAGTAAGTAGGATAGGTAAGAAAACGAGGATAAGGATTACCTACGGAACTGAACGCTCCGCGTACTTTAAGATAATCCACCCAATCAGGCAGTTTCAACATTTCAGTGATGACAGCCGAAAGCCCTACGGAAGGATAGAAGAATGAAGCCTGCGGAGAATGTGTCAGCTGCGAAGCCCAGTCGTTACGTCCTGTAACGGTGAGATAAAGCATACTTTTCCACCCTACTTCGGCACTGGCAAAAATAGATTCGGTCGCTTCGCGCCAACCCACCTGCGTAGCACGTTTTTTTGCGTTGTCAAGGTCGTAAACATTGAACAGATTAGGAATACCAGTTTCTCGTATAGGCCCCGCATAGCCCAATTCCTTACTAGTCACTCCACTATAACTGGCACCGATATTGGCTACAATCGTAAAATCCTGAATACGTTTATTAATATTCACCAACACATCGGCATAAGTCTGCGAATATTGTCCGTTATTTACTGTATAATGGCCTTGTGAACTACCGTCAGTCAGCGTGTTGCTACTGCTTGCATAAAGCTTGCCTTCATATTCGCTATGAGTATTGTCGATGCGGACACGCCCTGCCACATTCAGCCAGTCAAGAATCTGGTAACTCAAACCTGCTGAAGCCATATAGCGTTTCTTATTGTTGAGACGGAGATTACGGTAAGCAATCCAATAAGGATTCTGCATACGAAGGTCACCTTCGCCCTGCGGCCAAAACTGTACGCTAATTTTCCGGGCTTCATCCCAACGCTCGAAATTCTTCACTATAGAGAAATCATCCCCACGAGGGAAAAGATAAGCAGAAACCAACGGATTGGAGTACTGCCCCTGATTGGTCATATTACGGTCGTTCTGAAGAATATAGCTTGCACTTACATCCAGTTTCATCTTATCATTCAAGAAACTGGTCGTATTGCGGAAAGTGAAATTATATCTGTTATACCTATTGTTGGGAACCATCCCTGCCGAATTGACGGCAGCTGCAGAAAAGAAAGTCTGATTTTTATCCGTTCCGGTAGACAACGTAACGGAATTTGTATATACTGCACCCGTATCAAAAAAATCATCCGGCTCATATCCTGTCTGAGCAGCCGAGTTCAACTTCGGTCCCCAGCTATAAATATTGGAATTTCCTGTTTTACCATTACTACCTGTACCATAACGGTCCTGGAACTTGGGCATCTTAAAAGCATTCAACCATTCGATGCCACTTGATACACCTACTTGCAGCTTACCTACCTGTCCTTTTTTTGTAGTAATCACAATCGCACCGTTTGCCGCATTACTACCATAAAGGGCGGCAGCTGCCGCTCCAGTCAGTACGGAAATGCTTTCTATATCTTCCGGATTAATATCAGCAATGGCCTCGGTAGCTCCCTTTGAACCAAATTCCGTATCTCCTCCGCCACCGAAATTATACATCGGAATACCGTCAATCACATACAAGGCGTTACTACTCTGTTCAATAGACTTTGTTCCACGCATCACCACTCTACTTGCCCCACCGACACCGGAAGAGCTCGTATTGATAGTAACACCCGCAACTTTACCATTCAGGCTGTTTACAAAATTAGCATCCTTAATTTGGGTCAGTTCGTCGGACTTTACTTGCTGTACGTTGTAGCTCAATGCTTTCTGCTCGCGTTTGATGCCAAGTGCTGTTACAACGACTTCACTCAACAGTTTTGTATCCGAAGCCAGTTGCACGCTATATGTATTCTGTCCGGTTACTTTTACCGTCTGTGGAGTGTAACCTACATAACTGATACTCAACACACTTCCTGCAGGAGCTTCGAGCGAAAAGTTACCGTCTATGTTTGTGATAGTTCCAATGCTTGTACCTTCCACACGTACATTGACACCAATCAACGGTTCTCCGCTATCATCCAGTACGCGTCCGGTGATACGTTTGGTGGAAGCAGTTTCGGTTGCTTTCTGTTCTTGTGGAACGATGATGACATATTTTCCTTTGAGCTGATACGTATATCCTGTACCTTTTAGGATTTCCGTGAGAGAGTTCTCCAACGTGGCTTTTTCCAACGCCAAATCGATGGAGGGTTTGTTTTTCAACTGCGACTCGTTGTAACCAACGGACAGTTTCGTTTGTTTTTCCACTTCTTTCAATGCCTCGATGACCGATATGTTTTTCTTATGGATCGTAATCCGGGCATTACTACTTTGAGCAAAAGTAGGGGTAGAAAGGAGCAGACAGCACAAAAAAAGCATAAATACTCGACTGATTGCCTGCTTATTGGCTATAAATTCATAAATTTGCTGCATCTTCTTAGTATTAGTTTATACAGATAAAGTTAGATTCTCGAATTTAGTAGCGTCTGGTTAACGCTAATAGTAAGAATTTCGATTTCACATCCGGGGGAAGGTTGCAGCTTCTCCCGGATATTTTTTCCGCATAGGCTCAATGTATTTTAAGGTTAATATTAGTATAATATACAGGTTCTATTTCGTCCCCTGATGTCGGAGTTTGCTTTTTCCGTTAATGGAAATATAGCACTTGTCTCCCACAATCTGATAGTCCAGATTCCCTGCTACACGAGCAACAATATCCATTATTTCTTCTATGGAAGCATTTTGCCCGAAAGTAAGATTGAAACGGTCTTCTTTCATACTACGGAAACTATAAACAAATGTGTAAGGGTATTTACGTTCAAGGCGGGTGAATATTTCCTCCAGCGTCATACTACGAAGGACAAGTTCACCATGCTGCCAAGCTGTGACATCCTGCATATCAGGACGAAGTACGTTTCCGGAGCGACTACGCTTATTGTAAGCCAACTGCTCGTTCGGCTTCAATATTTCCTGTTTTTTCTGTCCGTTATACTCTACCAGCACCTTTCCTGAAATCAATGTTGCTGTCACTTCTTCTTCATCCGGATAAGCTGTCACGTTGAACTCTGTTCCTAACGCAGTCACCTGAAAATCAGAAGATTTTACAATAAAAGGATGTTCTTCATCACGCTTCACTTTGAAAGCGGCTTCTCCCACTAAATATACGGAACGTGTATCACCCGTAAATTCTTTGGGGTAAAGTAAAGTGCTTTGAGAATTAATTAATACCTGTGTGCCGTCCGGCAAAGTAAGATTCCGCATTTCGGCAGTAGGAATATATGCTTGCAACAGATCCGGTGCCTGACGGTTCTGCAACGCCAAATAAATCGAAACAGAAGATATGGCTATCAATAAAGCTGCTGCTATCCGCCAGACTATCAAACGCGCATGTAGAAAATGAATCCGCCGTCTCACCCCGATCCCCGTAAGTTCGTGCATCCGTTCCAAAGAATCACGATAACCGGGAGTTGTAGCAGCTTCGGTTGCCTCCCAAAGTTTATTGAGTTCACAGTCTTTCTCGTCAGCACGCTCCTCACTAATCAACCATGTGCGAAAATCCTGATCGACTTCTTCCGGATAGTCATGCTTAATATAACGGTCGATTACGTCGCGAATATAATTCTTCATAAAGTGGTATTTATTATTGTATTTAGAAACACTTACATAAATATCACTATTCAGGAAAAGAAACTACGGGAAGATCCGGAAGAGAATAACAAACATTAACACTTTGCGAAGTTCGGTCAATGTTTTATAGATATGATCTTCTACCGTACGTAATGGGATTTGCAATTTATCTGCTATTTCTTTATGAGAAAGTCCTTCAAAACGGCTCATCTCAAAAACTTGTCTGCGACGATCAGGCAACTGACTGAGTGTCATTTTGATAAGCATCAATACTTCTTTATAGTATAGATTTTCTAACAGGGAGGAATCTTCGTCACAAAGTTCACCCAACAACTGGGCTTTCAAAACTTTGTCTTCATATTCCTGCTCTACCTTCTGATGCTTGAACAAGTTGAAAATTTCATTCCGGGTCACAGTATAGAGATAACCAGTCATGGTTTCCTGTTCTTGCCAAAGTTCAGGACGTGTCCATAACTTAAGAAATATATTCTGAGCAATATCTTCCGCATCTTCCTCCGATTTAGTCAACAACCTTGCAAAGTTCTTGACCCTCGGGAAGTTAGCGGCATAAAACTGCTCAAAACAGACATCTATATTGTCTCTGTTTCCATTCATTCATTAAGTCTTTTTACAATGAAAGCCGGACAAATATAGACAAAATAAAGAGAAGACAAAGAATATAAACAAAAAAACATCCCACCTTTTAAACCAAAACAAGTCTAAAAGGTGGGAATATTATAAGATTCTAAAGAATCTCAGAAGTTATTCTTCATCCATCAGAATTTCCAAAATCTGACAAGCAGCCTTCGCCACCGGAGTACCCGGACCAAAGATAGCAGCTACACCTGCCTTATACAGGAAGTCATAATCCTGTGCAGGAATAACACCACCGGCAATCACCACAATGTCTTCACGTCCCAGTTTCTTCAGTTCTTCAATAATCTGCGGAACCAATGTCTTATGACCGGCAGCCAGTGAAGAAACACCTACTACATGAACATCGTTTTCTACCGCTTCACGAGCAGCTTCTGCCGGAGTCTGGAACAACGGTCCCATATCCACGTCGAAACCACAGTCCGCATAACCCGTTGCTACTACCTTGGCACCACGGTCATGACCGTCCTGTCCCATCTTTGCAACCATGATACGAGGTTGACGTCCCTCTTTTTTCGCAAACTTCTCTGCCAGTTCACAAGCACGCTTGAAGTCGCTATCGTTTTTACTTTCTGATGAATACACGCCTGATATAGTTCTAATTATTGCTTTATAACGTCCTACAACCTGTTCGCACGCATAAGAAATTTCGCCTAAAGTAGCACGAACACGAGCTGCTTCAACTGCCAGTTCAAGCAAGTTACCCTTGCCGGTCTTCACACATTCAGTGATAGCTGCTAATGCCTTGTCCACTTCAGCCTGATTACGTCCTTCTTTCAAACGTTTCAGATTTTCAATCTGTTCAAGACGAACTGCCGTATTATCAATTTCAAGGATATCAATCGGAGCTTCTTTTTCCAAACGATACTTGTTCACACCCACAATGGTCTGCTGACCGCTGTCGATACGAGCCTGTGTACGTGCAGCCGCTTCTTCGATACGCATTTTAGGAATACCTGTTTCGATAGCTTTCGCCATACCACCCAGTTTTTCAATTTCCTGAATATGTTCCCAAGCCTTGTGTGCCAGTTCGTTCGTCAGAGATTCTACATAGTAAGAGCCGCCCCATGGGTCAACGTTCTTGCAGATGTAAGTTTCTTCCTGAATATAAATCTGTGTGTTACGTGCGATACGTGCAGAGAAATCTGTCGGAAGAGCAATAGCCTCATCCAATGCATTGGTATGCAAAGATTGGGTATGTCCCAAAGCTGCAGCCATAGCCTCAATACAGGTACGTCCTACGTTGTTGAACGGATCTTGCTCCGTCAATGACCATCCGGAAGTCTGTGAGTGAGTACGCAAGGCCAGTGATTTCGGGTTCTTCGGATTAAACTGTTTCACAATCTTCGCCCACAGCATACGTGCAGCACGCATCTTGGCAATTTCCATGAAGTGATTGGTTCCGATTGCCCAGAAGAAAGAAAGACGCGGAGCAAATGCATCGATATCGATGCCTGCCGCTGTTCCGGCACGAAGATATTCCAAACCGTCAGCCAATGTATAAGCCAGCTCGATATCTGCGGTAGCACCTGCTTCCTGCATGTGATAACCGGAGATAGAGATAGAGTTAAACTTAGGCATCTTCTGTGAAGTGTATTCAAAGATATCAGAGATAATCTTCATAGAGAATGCAGGCGGATAAATATAGGTGTTACGCACCATGAATTCTTTCAAAATATCGTTCTGGATAGTACCTGCCATTTCTTCGAGTTTAGCACCTTGTTCCAAACCGGCATTGATATAGAATGCCATAATCGGAAGTACAGCACCATTCATCGTCATGGATACAGACATCTTATTCAAAGGAATACCATCGAACAAAACCTTCATGTTTTCCAATGAACAGATAGATACACCTGCTTTACCTACGTCACCCACTACACGTTCGTGGTCGGGGTCATAACCGCGGTGAGTAGCCAAGTCAAATGCTACTGACAAACCTTTCTGACCGGAAGCCAGATTACGGCGATAGAAAGCATTGGATTCTTCGGCAGTGGAGAATCCGGCATACTGACGGATGGTCCAGGGACGAAGGGTGTACATTACTGAATACGGACCACGCAAATACGGAGGAAGTCCGGCAGCATAGCCGAGGTGTTCCATTCCTTCGAGGTCTTCTTTTGTATAAACAGGCTTCACTTCAATGTGTTCCGGTGTTTTCCAGTCGGCGGAGATACCGTTAGCCTTTTGCCATTCAGCACCATTAGCAGGCTGAAATACGGCATATATATCGATGTTTTTAAAATCTTTTCTCATCTTACTTCAATAGTTTAGCGTTAAACTCTTTCAAGGTATCCAATACGTTGACACGAACATGGATGAAGTTTTCGATACCTGCGGCTTTCAAGTCATCCATACAAGCCGGAGCACCGGCAACGATAAACATAGCGCGACCATTCAAGGCTTTGAAAGCAGGAACTGCATATTCAGCATATTCATCATCGCTGGAACAGATTACAACAATATCAGCTTTCGCAGCCATCGCTGCCTCTACTCCTGCCTCTACTGTTTCAAATCCAAGATTATCGATTACTTCATAACCGGCACAAGCCAGGAAGTTACAAGAATATTGCGCACGTGCCTGACGCATCGCCAGATTACCAATTGTCAACATGAACGCCTTCGGACGTTTGCCCGATGCTTCCGTTTCAAGACGTAACGCTTCAAACTCACTAGCTGCACGGTCGAATACCAATGTATCCACATCTTTCTCACAAGTATGAGAGTCACCTCCACAGCAGCATTTTCCTTCCACAGGTTTCTTGTCACCGGCTTTTTCGTTGAAATTCGGGAATTGGTTAGTACCCAACAGAATTTCACGACGCTGTGCCACTGCTTTATGACGAGCTTTATTGCTTTCGTTTACTGCAGCCTGAACCGTACCAGCTTTTAATGCGGCATAGAAACCACCTGCTTCTTCTGTAGCAAGGAAGATTTCCCACGCTTGTTTAGCAATGGATACAGTCAGGTTCTCAATATAATAAGAACCGGCAGCCGGATCAATTACTTTATCGAAATGAGATTCTTCTTTCAGCAATAGTTGTTGATTGCGAGCCAGACGTTCTGATAACTCATCCGGAGTCCCATAAGTCTTATCAAACGGAACGACTGTCATTGAATCTACCCCACCCAAAGCGGCACTCATTGCTTCAGTCTGTGTACGAAGCAAATTCACGTGTGCGTCAAACAAAGTAAGATTAAAAGTAGAAGTTTCGGCATGAACCGCCATTTTTGCTGCACAACGACATTCGCCATTAGCTCCCTTATTATCGCAATCACGCAGACATTCAGGTTTATAAGAAGCTACGATATTTGCCCACAATAGACGTGCGGCACGGAACTTCGCAATTTCAAGGAAGTAATTGGAGCTGATACCGAAGTTGAATTTTATCTTTTTAGCTACTACGGCAGCGGGAATGCCGGCATCAGTCAACTGATTCATGTATTCATTACCCCAAGCCAATGCATAACCCAACTCTTGAGAGATATAAGCTCCGGCATTGTTTAATGAGATTGCATTTACATTCAATACACGATAAAAAGGAAGCGGCTGGATAGCTTCGATCAACGCTTTCGCTGTCTGTACCATATCCCCTTTTTCCTTACCGCGAGTCAGCATCTTATTGAAGAAATCATAATTGATAGAGCCTTTCAGCTTCTTCACATCATAGTCTTTCTTCTGGAAATAAGCCACCAGCAAATTAGCCAACTCCACAACATGCCCCTGGCAAGTTGAGAAATTTAATTCAACGCACTCTGCCTGAATATCATTCAACAGCGTCTCGATATATTCCGCATTGAGTTCTTTTGCTTTTACATGGAAAGATAGTGAATCAACACCCTTATTTAAGATGTCCAGTGCTTTTGCATTGGCCTCTTTGGGGCATTCTACCCTGATTTCCTGGCGAACCAACCACTCATTGTTGTCTTTTTTAGTTCCTCTCAGATAAGGGAACTCTCCGGGAAGCGCATCAGTAGTTTTTAAACCCTCCAGATCTTCCATCCGGTAGAAAGGTTTCACTTTAAACCCTTCGTTTGTTTTCCAAACGAGCTTCTTCTCAAAATCAGCACCTTTCAAGTCGGCTGTAACCTTCTCCATCCATTGTTCGGTGGAGACAGGAGAAAAGTCTGAGAAGAGTTTTTCTTTTTTGTCTGCCATAGTTTATCTAAAATTAAAACAAGATTAATATTGTCTTTATTTTTATCTATTTCTTTCTAATTGTCTGTTGTTCGACTTGCAAATATAACCAATAAGTTAAAACAAAACTTCTTTTTATAGAAAATTCGCACACCTCTCACTCTCGCATAGAATCTGTATAGAAATTCTTCATTCTTTATTTTTTTAGTTCTCCATTTATTTGATTTGCTCCAATGTTATGAGTAATTTTGCACCCGTTTTTAGAAAAACATTATAAAAACTGCTATATTATGGATTGGTTACAAAGTTTATTGTGGGACCCCAGCTCCGTAGCTCACATCGTGCTTCTCTACGCATTTGTAGTGGCAGCCGGAGTGTATTTGGGCAAGATAAAGATATTCGGAGTATCTTTGGGCGTCACATTTGTTTTGTTTGCCGGCATCCTAATGGGACATTTCGGCTTCACAGCCGATACACACATCCTACATTTCATCCGTGAATTCGGATTGATCTTGTTCGTATTCTGTATCGGTCTTCAGGTGGGGCCATCTTTCTTCTCTTCTTTCAAAAAAGGAGGAATGACATTGAACCTGTTGGCTGTAGGCATCGTAGTGTTAAATATCGCTGTTGCACTGGGGCTTTACTACCTCTGGAACGGCCGGGTAGAACTGCCGATGATGGTAGGTATCCTCTATGGAGCTGTCACAAACACTCCGGGACTTGGTGCCGCCAATGAAGCATTGAACCAGCTTAATTACACTGGTCCACAAATCGCACTGGGATATGCGTGTGCTTATCCGCTGGGCGTGGTAGGTATTATCGGTTCAATCATTGCTATCCGTTACATCTTCCGTGTCAATATGGCTAAAGAGGAAGAAAGTCTGAAAATCCAAAGTGGAGATGCACATCACAAACCTCACATGATGAGTCTGGAAGTACGCAATGAATCAATCAGCGGAAAAACTTTGATTGAAATCAAGGAATTTTTAGGCCGCCAGTTCGTTTGTTCCCGTATTCGTCATGAAGGTCATGTAAGTATCCCCAACCATGAAACCATATTCAATATGGGGGATCAATTATTCATTGTCTGTTCAGAAGAAGATGCTCCTGCAATTACCGTATTTATCGGTAAAGAAGTGGAACTCGACTGGGAGAAACAAGACCTTCCCATGGTTTCCCGCCGTATTCTGGTGACTAAACCGGAAATCAACGGAAAGACTTTAGGATCTATGCATTTTCGTAGTATGTACGGAGTGAACGTTACCCGCATCAACCGTTCCGGTATGGACTTGTTTGCCGATCCAAATCTGGTACTTCAGGTAGGTGACCGTGTAATGGTGGTAGGTCAGCAAGATGCAGTTGAACGTGTGGCAGGTGTTTTGGGTAATCAGTTAAAACGTCTGGACACACCGAACATTGTGACTATTTTCGTTGGTATCTTCTTAGGAATTCTCCTGGGTAGCCTTCCTATAGCATTCCCCGGTATGCCGACTCCTCTGAAATTAGGTTTGGCAGGCGGACCGCTGGTAGTAGCTATTCTTATCGGACGTTTCGGTCATAAGCTCCATTTAGTGACTTATACAACCATGAGCGCTAACCTGATGCTTCGCGAAATCGGTATCGTGCTCTTCCTTGCTAGTGTCGGTATAGATGCCGGAGCCAACTTTGTGCAAACGGTAGTCGAAGGTGACGGATTACTATACGTAGGTTGTGGTTTCCTTATCACCGTTATCCCATTGCTTATAATCGGTGCTATCGCAAGATTATATTATAAGGTAAACTACTTTACCCTGATGGGATTGATAGCCGGTAGTAATACCGACCCGCCCGCATTGGCTTATGCCAATCAAACAACATCCGGAGATGCTCCGGCAGTAGGGTATTCTACAGTTTACCCATTATCCATGTTCCTCCGTATTCTGACGGGACAGATGATATTATTAACGATGATGTAAATCATGTTTTATTTATAAATAATAAAGCCGGTCATATCCTTCAATGGAATATACCGGCTTTATTTCTTTTTCTTATAGACTTCTTCTACGCCTATTATATAAGCTGTAGTTTCTTCACTACAAATTCTTCTATAAACCGAACTGTCTCTTCAACTCCCAAAGAAGAAGAATCGACACATAAGTGATAAGTAGCAGCTGCTCCCCACGTTTTATAACTATAATAATTATAATACTCCGAACGTCTCTTATCCGCTTTTTCTATCATTTCTTCTGCAGCTTCCGCATCAATATGATGCATGGCGCATAATCGCGCAATACGATCTTCCTTAGAGGCCGAAATAAAAACATTCGCACAACGGGGATGTTCACGCAGAATATAGTCCGCACAGCGTCCGACAAAGACACAAGATTTTTCTGCCGCCAGATGACGAATCACATCACTTTGCACTTTAAACAGGGCATCATTACTCAAACAGTTATTACATGGCATAGCTCCTTCACTGATAAAAGGAAAACGCATGCCGAACAATCCGCCAATAATACCTTGCGAAGCTTTCTCATCCGCTTTTTCAAAAAATTCTTTGCACAACCCGCTTTCTTCAGAAGCCAGATTAATCAATTCTTTATCGTAGAAGTCAATCCCCAAACGGGCTGCCAACTTCTCTCCTATTTCTTTTCCGCCGCTACCTAGTTGCCGACCGATGTTGATAACATAATTACCGCTCATAGTACATTTTGTTTTATGGTTCTGTAGCAAACATACGACTTTTTTCTAAAAATCACATCATCAAACGAAAGTTATATTTGAAAGTAACGATGAAATACCCTTTTATTTCCTGCGTACGATACTCATAAAAGCCGTCGGAAGTTGCCATACGGTTATAACTTTTCCTCTTTCCTAAAATGTCTACCCAATAAGCAGACAGTTCTGCTTCTTTCTTTTTCAAGAACCTCCAGGTAGCACTCGCATTCCATAACATCTCATCATCTTCTCCTTTACGGATATTCGTACCATTACGGAAAGTATAAGCCCCATCCGTCCGTAATTGTATGCCCAAAGGAAGATCAACATATCCTTCCAAACGGAAATTATAATAACGGGTATATGTATTGTTATCATTCACAGAGTTAAGCGAATACTGATAATTCCAGGAAGTAGAGAAGTCAAGACCTCCCCAGGCAGGCTGATAAGAAACATTCGCTTCACAATTCAAGCCGGTGTCACGCGTTGTACTTTTCACCGGCTCAAGACTTCTATCTTCATTAATCATGCTGACACTATTACTATGATTACCGTTCATATCCAACCGTAAAGAGAAATGTCCTAAACGTTTCCACCAGTTAGCACTTCCATACACATTCCAGTTACCGTTTATATTGACAGGATATGTCTCACGTCCGCCAGTCTGTGCATCATATATCATTACCTGTGTAACGCTATTCTGTTCCAACTGTCCTCCAAGATTCGCAGATATGCCTTTTTTAGAATGTTGAAAGCTTATACGCATACTATGAGCAAACATTTGCTTCAAATCCGGATTCCCTCGAGTAATATATAATGGATTGCTATTATCTGTAAGTGGCATTAAGTCCGATAAAGAAGGTTGCCGGGTTCTACCGTCATAATTAAAAGTAATTCGTGCCTCTTTCTTTTTCCAGGCCAGCCATATCATAGGCTGAAAGTCGATAGTATGCACAGTGGTATCCGCATACAATTTCCCCATTTTCCGTTCAATGGTTCGCCTTTGCGGAGTAATCCCTAATGATGCATTCACCATCCATGTATCATCAGAGTAATTGAAGCCTACATTCAGATCATGTCCATTAGTACGACTATGACTTCGATTACTCAAACTATCTACATACCCCGTTTCATAGTCAGGAGGCAACTCACCAAAAACATCCGACTTCGCCAAAGAAGACAATTCATAAGTGTCGCGGTTATCGCGTTCATAATGAGTGTTCCAGTTATACGCTGCACGAATATGCATTTTCTTACCGATAGGTTGGGTGAAGTTAATCCCTACCCGCCACGAATTATTTTTCTGGGGTGACTTCAAATACTGGTTACGATAAAGCAATGAATCGTTGCCTTGCTTATCTTTGAGACGGAAATAAGTAGTTTTTGAAAGCGAAAAACTTTCATTATCCCCCCAAGAATCCGAACTTTGAATGTTCAATCCTAAAGTTGTACCTTTTTCATTCAGCCGCCTCATAATCCCCATCATCCAATTATAACGGTTCGATTGCCCTTCCGAACGCGACCGGTTTTCACTACGATTTACTTTGATATCTTGGGAAATCGATTCAAAATCATCGAACAAGCTTTCATGATTGACGTTAGGAGGAGCGTCAAAAGAAGCATTCTGGCTATTACTTTCATTCCGGTTAGGAGAAAAGCTGAAACCACCGTTAAAATGTATGCGTGTACGTTTATCCACTTCCCAACTACCCATGATATTAGAATTGAACGACCGACTTTTAGAGTTACCCTCATTAGTGGACGCAGAATATTGGTTACCAGCAGTTAAATATTGCTCCTGATACATGGAAGAAATATTTCCATTCCGATTGAGATTATAGTTCATGCTTCCGGTCAAAGAAAACTTCTTTCCGAATTTATGAGTCATATTCATTCCCACCGAATTATTAATATTATCCTTGTAAGTGCTATTCTGATATCGGTTGGTGGAACGTCCTATGAAAGAAAGATTTTCCCCGTCTTTGCTAAAATAATTCACCTGCCCTTCTAAATCCTTCTTTTGATTGTTTCCATATCCCACAGTGGCATTCGTCAGCCAGGTTTTATTCAATTCATCCTTAGTCTGCAAGTCAAGTACATATTTCTTTTCTCCTGAACTAATTCCGGTAAATTCTTCTTCTTTTGATTTTTTATCGTACACTTTCAACTTACTAATCAAATCTGCCGGCAGATTTTCGAGTGCCGTCTTTTTATCTCCGGAGAAAAAGGATTCACCATTCACATTGATTTCACTGATAGGTTGTCCGTTATATGTCAGCGATTGATCTTTCTTATTATACACCAATCCAGGAACACGCTTCACCAAATCCTCCAAATAAGCTCCATCGGGAGTTTTATAAGCTGCAGCATTAATAACGGTAGTATCTCCTTCCATCACTACCTCTTGCAATTTCCCGGTCACTATCACTTCCCCAATCTGAATATCATCATCCTTCAATGTAAGTGTACCAACATTCACTAATGCCGAATCCCCCAATACATGATATACGGATTGCATTCCCATAAAAGAGACTTTCAACAGATACTGTTTTTTCTTCTGCGGCTGGTAACTAAGAGTAAAACGACCATTTTTATCGCTTGTTATTCCTTTTATGAAAGTAGAGTCATTCTTTTGCAAAACAACAACACTAGCCGAAGGTAAAGGTTGTCGTTTATTACTCCCAGGCTCCAACGTCTGCACTCTGCCTTTGACAGTTCTTGTTTGTTGAGCATATAATATAGTATGTATGCAAAGTAACAGCAAAAGTAGTCCACATAGTCTACAAGTTTTCATGTCAATAGCAGTATAAGTCTGTTTTTTAATTGAGTCAGAATTGTGGAGGTAAATTTAAGGAGTTTTCCTGAAAGTATATCACTTTATTCATTTTATTAAAACTTATTACATTCCAATCACACAAGGTCACAGTATAATCTAAAAAAAAGACTTTCCCATCAATCAAAAAACATACTCTTTTTAAAAGGACATTTTTTGATTGAATGAGAAAGTCCTCATCAATAAAAATGATAGATTATAGAGTTAAATCTATCACTTAAAATTCTCCGTAAAGAAAACTCCTGCCGGAAAACTATTCTTATTTTTAATGTCAGCCTGTAAAGCTGGTGTTTTAGTAAAATCAAATATGGCAATATCATTTATTTTGTACTCTGAAAATCCCTTTAAAGTCGCAAAATAAACCTCTCCACTTACCGGATCAACACCTAAGCTATTGTAATATGTTCCGGCATCTTCTACATAATCTTTGATATTAGCAACTTTTTCCGTCTTATTTTGAGAGAAAATATGTCGATACAGATTAAAGCCTGCATTACTGAAATAAACAATATCATCTTTCGCAGAAAAAGCAGGAGCAACACCCCAACCGGCGCCAATACTAACATCTAAAGCATGAGACTCAACCGTATAATCAAGAGGATTAACTTTATTAATACTTGCCGGATTTGTACATGATACCCATAAGTTTTCATCATATGCCTTCGCGATACCAGACAAGGCACTTTCAAAAGGAATAGTATGTATAACTGTTCCATTCTGAATAACAAAAAGCTTCTTACTACCCATCACAAAAACTTTTTCTCCAACCACAGCCATACGATTTTTCAAGGCTCCGCCAGTACCCTCGACAAAAGTCAAAGCATCTGTAGAAGTATTTAGCATATAGACACCTTTATTATCACGAATATAAAGAGCCTCTTTTATTACCGCTAAATTAGTAGGCCAAGACAAAGTAGCATTATCATAAATTCTTTCTTTCTCTAAATTATCCGCATTAGCAATAGTCAGTAATCCCTCGCCACCATTCTTTGCTCCATTTTGAGAAAGTACATAAATTTTACTATCACTAATGAACAAATCCTGGCAGACATTACCGAGTAAAGTTTGATTTACCCGATAGTATGCACTATCCATCGCTGTTCCTTTTGAATCCACAAAGGTCAAAGTTCCGGTTTCATTACTCATATTTCCTTCATTCAAAATAAAAGTTCCTTTTCCAAACCGACCTTCTACCTTGGCAGTTATATTCGTTTGAAGAGTTTCTCCATTGCCATCCGACACAGTCAACCCTATAACATACTCTCCAGTCTTAGGTTGTGAAAACTTATATGTTGAAGCGGTTGAGACTTCTTTCCCATCTACTGTCCATAAATACTCCATCGTTCCGGACAGATTTTCAGCCCGGGCATCCAGATACAAGGTATCTAATTGCACTATCACATTACTTCCCGACTTATTTCCGATTAATACAGACGAATTCAAATTATCTTCATCATCACACGCTGTAAAAACAAATCCCAAGGCAACAGTTGCCAATACTAAAAACTTTCTCATTCTTACTTTTATTTTCAATTATTTCTTAGCTTATTTGCGAGTATCAATATCAACTCCTAAAACATGTAAATCCTCAACCCCTGATATTTCAGTAGAACATTCACCCAGCCAACCGTTTTCCTGATTGACACCAGTATATATCTTTATGAAATCGACTCCTGGCAGGTGTACTTTTTGACCTTTCGAATTTACTGCCCAATCTATATCAATAGCAGATTCATCCTTACTATTCAATTCATTATCAGCATAACCATATCGGAATTTATACAAAACAAAATAACTTCCTTGTCCACTCTCATCAACAGCATTTTGAGGCAAACAAGTTCCCTTAAATGTTACTTTATCTTCCTTTATCCATTCCGGGTAATAGCATTGATTATGAAATGTATTCTTCACTTTATATCCAGATTTTCCCTGGTTATCTTCCCAGCGAATATACATTTCTCTTTCTTCCGCAGTTATCGGTTCTTTTTCCGGCCGATAGTAAGTAATTTCATAATTTCGATAAGTCTTCACATCATTCCCGGCAGCGACAGCCTTATCATACCATAATTCTAATGTAGCATCTTCATGAGCACTACCAGCAATTTCATACCATTCATCATCATCCGGTCTCCCATTCTGATTTTTATCATAAGCCACCATGATAACTCCCGGTTCACAACTTCCTCCTTCTGGCGCGCCAGAGTCTGGATTAGCCGCAGAATAAAAAGCATTGCCAAGTACCCGAAAATCACGTTTCCCGGTAACATTGGTTATCGTATGGTCAAAACCGACTACAACATATCCTCCGAATCCCCCTAACGAAATCATTCCTTTTTTATTATTGCCAATGGCTGCCAATACTTTTTCATTCATAGCCTCCTGTGTATCACCTTCTTTATATACCGGCAATGTATTAGTAAATTGTCCGACAGCCGGAACAAAATCAAAAACTTTAGTAACATAAGCTGTCGCTCCTTCAGGAGCTGGTTCTATGTTTTCAAAAGTTACTGTAACCGTAAAGGGATAATCAAAACGACTCTCTCCCTGTGACACACGTAATGTCAATTCGTATTCTCCCACCTCTTCAAACATATACTCCAAGCCTTTCGTCTGAGCAATTTCAGTACCATCCAACAACCACACATAAGAGATTCCTTCGTCTGATTCACTTTCAACCTGCACTTTTAGTAGTTGATCTATCACAACCGCAAAACCACCCTCCGGTTGTGATACACGAATATCCTCCTTCTTTAGTTGATAAGCCGCCGGAGTATTTTCTTCATCACTACACCCTGTAAATGCAGTTCCCCAAAATAAAGAAACTGCAACGACTAATGTTAGTCTTAAAATCTTTTTGTCCATTTTTATTAAATATCAGTTAGTTATTGAAATGTTTTCGTTGTAAAAGCAAAATGAGCCGGTATATCGCCTGCCCTGACTTTCCATCTTTTCTTTCCTTCAGGACTAAAACAATAGAGATAACCAGGCACGACATAACTTTTTGCATCTGTTACAAATATTTCTTTCGTCTCCGGGTTCACAGTCACCCCATACGGAATTGCTATTTCCGCCTCTGTTCCATCGGTTATAAAATTGCGAGAGACCATTTTATTTTGTTTCACGTCATAGAGAGCATAAGTAATTGTATTACTTTCTGTAACGTAACTCCATTCTACACTAGTCATGTAAATAGAGTCCCCACTTAAACACATTTCACTCGCGGCAATACCCAAGCTTCCTGTCACACGATCCGTTTGAGTATCTATAACAAAGACATTTGATCCGGTTCCATAATAATCCCCTCGCGAGCTAACATATATACGTCCATAACGATCCAACTTCATATGGTGAAGATTAATAGCTACATCAATTGTTTTAATAACCTGAAAAGTCTTCAAATCAATAACCGATACAGTCCGGTCATAATCAGGGAAACGATATCCGCCAGAATTGGCAACATAAAGTTTTCCATCCTTTATCACCATCTCTTCCGGTTGATAACCGACTACCACTTCACGGGTGATAGCTAAATTTGTCGTATCCACTTCAACCACTTTTCCCGGACGCGCATTGGGATCTATCCCAACAGGCCCCGCGTACGAACTGACATACGCCTTTCCATTACTAAAAGTGATATAACGGCAATTAACCACATCTATTTGCCCCAAATGTTGTGCAGTTTCCACATCCATCACCTCTATAAAATTGGAACAATTGATTACAGCATACAACTTGTCTCCATAAATCTGCAAATCATTTCCAACATCTCCCAGCTCCTTCACTACAGATGGATTCCGTTCAGCATAAATATTACGATGATACTTACCGGTAGTACTGTCATAAAAATCAAGTGTACACTTATTACTACCCATATTTCCTTCATTGAGAAGATACATTCCTTTAATATGAACACCCCCTAAAGGATCCTTACCGACTTCTATCTCATCAGACGGTAAAACCGGAAGCTCTCCCCGGCAAGCCAGCAAACAGCAACTTGCTAATATTCCAAACAAGATGCGTGAAAAAATATTATTCACAATCATATAGTTAAGTTTAAAATGAATTTAAAGTTAGTTCCTGGCATCGGATAAGCCCTCACCACTTCATATTGTTGATTTAAAATATTATTGACTTCCAAAGCCAACTTGAAATCCTTCTTTTTCCAATTGAATTTCTTTGCCAGAGACACGTCACTTGTATACCAGGGAAGATAATAATTATGCGGAGTATTGGCCGAAATACCATAGCGCTCACCTATATATATAAAACTATAGTTTAGTTCCCATGATTTATATTCAGCATTTAGTATAGCCGAGCCACTATGCCAAGGTATATACGATATTTGTCCTCCATATGTATCCTCATCCAACTTATCAGTAAAATCCTGTGCTTTCTGATAAGTATATGATAAGCGGCTGTCAAAGGTCCAATTATCACCTAATTTCCAGCCTCCTTGTAAAACAACATCCACTCCTTTTATTTCAACAAGCCCCAAATTAATCATTGTCCAACGAAAGAAATTATTGGTAGGAGTAGCTATTATTTTATTTTCCACTTCATTATAATATGCATCCAACTGAACATTCAAGGCTTGCAACCATGTTCCGGTAAATAACTTCTGATAAGTGAATCCAATATTATACTGATTTGTATATTCTGGTTTTAATTTGATATTTCCTATGAATGTATAATACAAATCATTTAAAGTCGGCATACGAAATATCCGCTTATAAAAGGCACGCAAATTAAAATCAATATTCTTGAAAGGTTTATAGGAAGCGATGGCAGTAGGAGTAAATTCCATTTTATTCCCAGCTGAAGTAGTATCCGAAGCAACGTTCTCATGCACGAAAGTTCCCAAGACACTAGCCTGAAACTTAAAACGATCAAAATGCAAAGAGGTAGCCGCTGCCACCAACGTCGTATTTCGCCGTGGATAAGGGAAATCAGTCAGATTGGCATTCAACTTATTCCACTGGTAGTCCACTGAAAGATTTATATTCCAAAAAGGAAGAACAGTGACTCTATTAGCCATTGACAAGTAAACCTCCTGTTGACGATATGTATTATTTACATACATAGTAGCCTCCTCTTTTCTGGGATCTGCCAAATAGTGTAAATAATCATATGCATATTTGGTATTCAACAACAGACTATATGCTTCACCAAAATCTTTCTTGAAAGAAGACTGAAGAAAGAAATTGGTATCCCATTGGCGATCTTCATGTGAAAAACGATTCCGCACAACAGCACCGGGATACCCACGTTCTGAATTATAAAAATAAGCTTTTGTGCGCCAGTAACCGCCTTTTATTTTACCATATAAACCACCTTCCGTGCGTAAAGCATTCACATCGCCATTACGGCGGACTGCCGTAGTATCGTATCCCCCAGCTACTGCATAAGTAAATTTATACTTTCCGGTGGTATACATATATTCAGTACTAAGTGACGCACTTACATTCTCACTTAGTTTCTGTTCCCAAAGTAGAGATGGATTGACAACGCCAAAGGAACCTGTTTTAAAAGCAGCTTTTACATGATAAGCCTTATTCGCCTGAAAAACAGGCGTTCTCGACTGAAGATAAATAGAACCGGCAGAACCGAAATCTTTCGCCGGCTGGAAAATAGCACTTTTCTGCCCATTATATAAAGTAACGGCCTCCATATTATCCAAAGAAAAGCGTCCCAAATCAATCACTCCATTCTGTGCATTCCCCAATTCAATGCCATCATAGAACACTCCGACATGATTCGTCCCCATACTTCGGATATTTACGGTCTTCAATCCTCCTATTCCACCGTAATCCTTTATTTGTACTCCCGAAAAATAGCGTATGGCATCTGCAACCGAATGTACGGCTAATTTTTCTAACTTATCACCAGATAAAGACTGCACCGGAATCACTTCCTTATTAATTTTAGCAGTAATTACTACTTCATGAAGATGGTGTAAGCTATCCAGTTTACTTTGTGCTGATAGTAATAAAAACATGCTCAAAAAGCATCCTATCCAAAATACTCTAAAATGAATCTGCCTGAACATAATCCTCCTGTTTATTAATTTAAATAATAAACTTTCAGGCTCACCCGCAATTTCTTGGGGGTAACTATTTGTAGCTTTCTTTAAAGTGA